>CAYYDL010000633.1:0-3066 GCA_964470545.1 uncultured Hyphomicrobium sp.
CGCCGGGGACGGTCACCAAGCGCACCCGGACCATGTTCATTCCAAGGTCGGACAAGTTCTGCTCGGTCAGACCGGCGCCGCCAAGAGCAAGCTGCAAGATCGGCACCGTCGAAGCGTTGTAGTTGAGGATCAGCGGTGGCGTTGCGCCGGGCGGCATCTGCTTCAGAAGCGTTTGCGCGATCGCTGTGACCTGCGCGTTGGCGACGCTGATGTCCACTGACGGCTGGAAGAAGATCTTGACGACGCCGATGCCGTTATAGGAGTTCGCCTCGATGTGCTCGATATCGTTGACGGTCGTCGTCAATGCACGCTCGAACGGCGTGACGATGCGTCCGGAAAGCTCGTCTGGCGGAAGTCCTGTGTACTGCCAAACGGTGGCAATGACCGGGATGCGGATTTCTGGGAAGATGTCGATCGGTGTACGAAGCGCTGCTAAGCCGCCTGCGAGGAGGATGAGCAGTGCAAGCACGACAAATGTGTACGGTGACCGCAATGCGATTCGTACGAGTGCAGCCATAATTCCGAGTTCTCCACCTGCCGGCCCGACGAAAGCCCGGCTACCGCCCGGGCCTCTAACGCCGCGACGGGCGGGCACCCGTCTCTCAACATGCAAAAATCATCAGCGACGAAAGCGCACGCGTGGCCGTGAAAAAGTATTGTTTCGTTTTAGCCTGACGCCGCATGGCCCGATGCGCAGACCTCGACAAATGGGGGATCACAGTCCATCTGTCCAATAGTATGTTGGGATGCTATTATTCTTGGCTATAGATTAATCAAACCCGGGCGGTGGCCTCTTGGATCTGAAGCAACTCGAACATTTCGTCGCCGCGGCCGATGAACAGCATTTCACGCGTGCCGCCCGAAAAATGAACATTGTTCAGTCTGGCTTGTCGGCGTCGATCCGGTCGCTTGAGCAGGAGATGGGGGCACCATTGTTCATTCGGACGACCCGGCGCGTTGAGCTGACGGTCGCGGGGCGCGTGCTCTATGAAAAGGCGCAGGGCATCATCGAGGGCGTCAAGGAAGCGCGCCGTGCTGTCGCAGCTATCAACGGCCTTGAGCGCGGGTCTCTGGCCATCGGGACATGCGGCAGCCTCAACGCTTTCTTCGACCTGCCCCTGTTACTCGGCGAATTTCACGCTCTTCATCCGACCGTCGAGATCAAGCTTTGCCACGGGACCGCGACGAAGCTCATGGACAAGGTGAAGGAGGGCGGTGTCGATCTGGCATTCTTTCCGCTCTACGAGAAAAGCCGCGAGATCGTATCGATGCCGATCGCGTCCGATATGTTGGTCGTGGTCTATCCCGCGGGTCACCGGCTCGAGGGACGCCAATGCGTGTCGCTCGAGAGCCTTGCGGAAGAGCGGTTCGTCGACTTCCAGCCTGACAAGGGAACGCGCCGCATCGTCGATCGCGCATTCGGCCTTGCGAATGTTTCGCGTAAGACGGTGCTCGAAGTCGGTGACGTTCAGGTGCTTCTCGACCTTGTAGCTCGAGGCTTCGGCATTGCTTTGGTTCCGCATGCGTTTGCACAGGCACGCGCTGTGCTTTCGAAACGTCCAAAGCTCGGAATCGCAACATTGAAAAAACCTGGTGTACGCTGGGATCTCGTTGCGGCGTGCAGTGGCCGAGAGGGTGCCGCACAGTCGCGCAATCCTGCCGTCGCCGCCTTTACCAAGCTGCTCGATAAGATGCGTGCAGGCGTGGCTGCGGCCTAGCGGATCACGACAGGCTTACCTGATACACGTAGTAGGCCATCGCCGCGACCATCACCGGAAAAGCCGCGATGTGCAACAACGCCAGCGACTTTCTCAGCCATCCAATCGGTTCGATCCGCCTATTCACGCGCGCGATCGTGATCGCAATGATCAAGCTCAGAACCAGGTATGTGAACAGGAACAGTCGATCGGAAAGGGTCTCAATGTTCGCGTCGAGCTTGGGAAGTGCGAGATAGAGCGCAACAGCGGAAAGAAGCGCTGTAATTTGTATGGTCACGATCGCTTCGAAATGGTGCATCGATATGAAGATGGACAGGTACGCGATCGCAAGTATGAAACCCAGCGGCACGACGACGCGAAGGAAGTAGTCTGTTGTCTGCCGTTTCATCAGCCATACGAAGCTTGCCTTATAAAACGGGACGACACTCGGCTCGAGCGTCTGCGCGTTGATGGTCCGCACGAAGTCTTCGTCATAGCCGACATACTGGTCTTTCGGATCCCAGCCGTCGACGGTCACCGATTTGTCGCGCAAGTTCTGTGGCGGAGGCTGCACGATGAACGTGTTGCTGTCGTGCTTTGGTTGAATGTCGATTGAAAATCGTTGCGTGTCGAATGGGTAATTCCGCAGGTTCGGAGAGTAGAGGAATTTGCCCGTCACTTGATAGATCTTCATGTGGTCGGGATAGGCGTCGCTCTTGCCGCCGTCGTGGATCGGGCGAATTGTGATCTGACGATCGTTCGAACCGGGTTCGAGGTAGGCGTTGGAGAAGTCGATCTGGTCGATCGATGCGCCGTTGCGATCGTCCATTGAAATGTAAAAGTCGGCCAAGAATGTCTGATCGTTGTCGTCGATCCGGTCGGCGTGGATTAGGTCTATGTCGGTGTAGAGCGTGTTGATGCGGCGCATGGTATTGCCGCGCAAATGTAGAAATTGCATCGGGGCAAGCTGCGGATGGCCGATCCCGTGCGGCAGCATGACGATCAGAGGCGCACGCGCGGCGGCGCGAGACGACGGGCGGAAGGACCAGTTTCCGAAACGGCCTTTGAACATACCCTTTCCGGCGGAATAGGTCGTGTTCAGCTCGTTCACGATGACATCGCGGAGATCGGAGACGGTGGCCGATGGAGGAGCGGACCGGGCGGCCTCGGCGGCGAGGCGGATCATATCGGCGTAGCGCATTCCAATCTGGAGAGCGCGCATGTTTTCATCGCTCAGTGGATCGGGCGGGAGGTCCTCGTCGCGCGCCTTGCAAGTGCCGTCCTTCCAGCCGGGCGCGTCGTCGTTTTTCTTGCCCTGGAAGACCCAGTATTCAGGTTTGGTCGATGTCAACAGCAGGTCGCGCAGGCG
>CAYYDL010000634.1:0-2326 GCA_964470545.1 uncultured Hyphomicrobium sp.
CGAGAATATCGCCCAGGACACCTGAGGCGGGCGCCGGCACTTCGACCGTAACCTTGTCCGTCTCCAGCTCGACCAGCGGTTCATCGGCATTGACCGCGTCGCCGGCGTTCTTGAACCACTTGCCTACTGTCGCCTCCGTTACGCTCTCACCGAGCGCGGGAACGCGAATCTCGATCGACATCCTAAGCCCTCTCGACCTTCATTTTATAATCCGAGCGCGTCGGCGACGAGCGCGGTCTGCTCTTTGATGTGCTGCGAAAGCAATCCGGTTGCGGTCGCCGCAGATGCCGGACGTCCAGCGTACCGCGGACGGCGGTGAATATAGCCGAGATGGTTCAAAACCCACTCGATATTTGCATCCATGAAGTACCAGGCGCCCATATTCTTCGGCTCCTCCTGGCACCAGACGATCTCGGCGAACTTGAAGCGGCCAAGCTCGTTGATCAGCGCGCGGGCGGGGAAGGGATAAAGCTGCTCGACGCGCAGGATATAAATATCGTCCCGCGCCGCGGCATCGCGGGCGTCGAGAAGATCGTAGTAAACTTTGCCGGTGCAAATCACGACCCGCTTGATCTCGTCGTCGGGCTTCAGCGTGATCGTCGAGGAGCCGCGCTCCGCATCGTCCCAAAGCAGTCGATGGAAGCTGGTGTTCGGACCGAAATCCTCGATTTTGGAAACGACGCGCTTATGCCGAAGCAGCGATTTCGGCGTCATCAGAATGAGCGGCTTGCGGAAGTTGCGATGCAGCTGACGGCGCAGGATATGGAAATAGTTCGCGGGCGTCGAGCAGTTCGCGACCTGCCAGTTGTCTTCCGCCGAGAGCTGCAGATAGCGCTCGAGACGGGCTGAGGAATGCTCCGGGCCCTGGCCTTCATAGCCGTGTGGCAGCAGGCAGACGAGGCCGGACATGCGCAGCCATTTGCGCTCGCCGGACGACAGGAACTGATCGAAGATCACCTGGGCGCCGTTCGCGAAATCGCCGAACTGGGCTTCCCAGACCGTGAGGGCGTTGGGCTCGGAGAGCGAGTAGCCGTATTCGAAACCGAGGACCGCCTCTTCCGACAGCATCGAGTTGACGATCTCGAAGCGCGCCTGGTTCGGCGAAAGATGCTTCAGCGGCGAAAACCGGCGCTCGTTCTCCTGGTCGATGAAGACGGCGTGGCGCTGCGAGAAGGTTCCGCGCTCGCAGTCCTGGCCGGAGAGCCGGACGCGGAAACCTTCCATCAATAGTGAAGCGAAGGCCAGATGCTCGGCCATCGCCCAGTCGATGCCCTGACCGGTATCGATCATCTCGCGGCGGCGTTCGACCAGCCTGCCGACCGTCTGGTGGATGTGAAAGTCGTTCGGAACCGTCGTGACACGGTGACCGATGTCTTTCAGTTTTTCGATCGAGACGCCGGTGTTGCCGCGCCAGTCATCACTGTCGGGGCGAGTGATGCCCGACCAGCGGCCATCGAGCCAATCGGCCTTGTTTGGCTTGTATCCGTCTGAAAACGAGAATTCCTTGTCGAGGTTGGCGCGCACCTCGTCCTTCATCGCGCCGAACTCGGCGGCGGTGATCACGCCTTCGTCCATCAAGTTCTTCGAATAGAGATCGACGACGGTCGGATGCGATTTGATCCGCCGGTACATCGCGGGCTGGGTGAACATCGGCTCGTCCGACTCGTTGTGGCCGTGACGGCGATAGCAGAACATGTCGATGACGACGGGCTTCTGGAAGCGCTGGCGGAATTCCGTCGCGATCTTGGCAACGTGGACGACGGCCTCGGGGCTGTCGCCGTTGACGTGGAAAATCGGCGCTTCGATCATCAAGGCGACGTCGGAGCAATAGGGCGACGAGCGCGAGTGGTGCGGCGCCGTGGTGAAGCCGATCTGATTGTTGATGATGAAGTGGATCGAGCCGCCGGTACGATGGCCGCGAAGACCCGACAAGCCAAAGCACTCGGAAACGACGCCCTGGCCCGCGAACGCCGCGTCGCCGTGAATCAAGAGCGGCATGACGGCGGTGCGATCGTTGCTCGGGCAGTTATGCTGATCCTGCTTCGCGCGGACCTTGCCAAGAACGACAGGATCGACGATTTCGAGATGCGATGGGTTGGCGGTCAGCGACAGATGGACGGTGTTGCCATCGAACATGCGATCCGACGAGGCGCCTAGGTGGTACTTCACATCGCCCGAACCTTCGACGTCGTCGGGCTTGAACGAGCCGCCCTTGAACTCGTTAAAGATGGCGCGGTGCGGCTTGGCGAGCACCTGCGCGAGCACGTTGAGCCGGCCGCGATGCGCCATGCCGAGCACGATCTCGGAGACGCCGAGATTGCCGCCG
>CAYYDL010000635.1:0-3248 GCA_964470545.1 uncultured Hyphomicrobium sp.
TCGCAAAGCTCGGCCGCATATCCTCGCTTGCCGCTCTCGTCGCAACGCTTGCTGTCACGCTTGTATCGTGGCTGTGGGGAGACCGCGATCTCGCAGTCGCTGTTACGCTGATGAGCGTGATGATCATCTTCAAGCACCGCGCGAACATCGAACGTCTGCTGGCGGGAGAGGAGCCGAGAATTGGCTCCAAAACCTGAACAATCTGAGCTTTTCACGCCTTCCCAACCCGCGACGCTCTCCGATGAGGAAAGATTGGCGTGTCTCCGGCTGATCCGATCGGAGAATGTCGGACCGGTAACGTTTCGCGATCTGATCGACTACTACGGCGGCGCCACCAAGGCGCTCGAGATACTTCCGACCCTTTCGCGACGTGGGGGCTCCGGCCGTCCTATTCGAATCTGTCCGAAGGCCGATGCTGAACGTGAACTCGAAACAGCGGACCGTCTCGGTGCAGTCGCACTGTTCACCGTCGAGCCTGGGTATCCGCCACTTCTCGCGCAGATCGATGCGCCGCCGCCGATGGTCTATATCAAAGGCAGCTCGGAGCTTTTGAAACGTCCAGCGGTGGCGATTGTCGGATCACGGCAGTGCTCTGCCGCCGGCGTGCAATTGACGAAACTGTTTGCGACCCTGCTGGCTGAGGTCGGCTTCGTCATCGTTTCGGGGCTTGCTCGAGGCATCGACCGCGCCGCTCACGAGGCATCGCTGAAAAGCAGTACCATCGCCGTGCTGGCAGGAGGTATAGACTGGATTTATCCACCGGAGCATGCCGAGTTGCAGACGCACATTGGTCGCGACGGGTGCCTCATCACGGACAGGCCGCCCGGCCTTCAACCGCGAGACAAGGACTTCCCACGACGGAACCGCATCATCGCCGGCCTCGCGTATGGCGTCGTCGTTATAGAGGCAGCCGCGCGCTCCGGAACGCTCGTAACGGCGCGGTATGCGAACGAGCTGGGCCGCGAGGTCTTCGCAGTCCCCGGCCACCCGCTCGACCCGCGCGCGGAAGGAACCAACCGCCTGATCAAGCAGGGCGCAACGCTTGTCACGGAAGCGGAGGACATCGTCTCAGTTCTTCGCCCCATTCTCGGCCTCGAAGAACGTAACATGGGCCATATGAACCGGGGTCCTGCCGAACCGGCGGCTGTACCGGTGCCGCCCCTTCCAGCGGCCAGCGATTTCGCTCCTGAAGACGTTCTAAAGGCCGTCCTGACGGCACTGGGACCGGCTCCGGTCGCTGTCGACGCCATCGCCCGCCAAACGGGCCTCAGCGCCCAGGCGGTCCAGATCGCCCTGCTGGAGCTCGATCTAGCGGGGCGCATCGAGCGGCAAGGCCACAGTCTCGTCGCGTTGAAACGCGGCTGATCGTTGTTCTAAGGTCCTTCGCGGCGGGTTTCGCGTTGCGCCTCGGCGTGAGAAATTGCAAGCAGCCGCGAGAGTGTGCGGCAGCCCTCGCGCTCTGCCATCTGCTGCAATTCTCCGATTAAATCGGCAAGATATTCAAGGTTTTCCCGCCGAACACCCCCCGCCCCGCCAGAAGCCCCGCCCTTGTCCAAATCGTCCATCGCGACTGAACTCATTCCGAACACATCCGATATGCTTAATATAGACAGTTCGCGTTATAGTCGCAATATCTATGCTTAGCAATCCCTGATAGAACAACCATGGATTTGACAGCGCTGCGGCGATCAACCATGTTCCCGCCCCGCCGAGCGGCACCAGATTGAAGCCGCTGATCCGCAGCAACTGCGGGTTTTTGCGGCGCCAGGAGCGAAATCGCCAGATGAATGTCGTCATCGTCGAATCCGCCGCTAAGGCCAAGACGATCAACAAATATTTGGGTTCAGGCTACAAGGTCATCGCGTCTTACGGGCACGTGCGCGACTTGCCCGCGAAAGATGGCTCCGTCGAGCCCGACCACGATTTCAACATGCATTGGGAAGTCGACGCGAAATCCCAGAAGATCATGCGTGAGATCGCGGAAGCCGTCAAAAAGGCCGACAAGCTGATCCTGGCGACCGACCCTGATCGCGAGGGCGAGGCGATCTCGTGGCACATCCTGCAAATTCTCAATCAGAAGAAGGCGCTTAAGAAAGACACCGAAGTCGAGCGCGTCGCCTTCAACGCCATCACCAAGCAGTCGATCCTTGCCGCATTAAAAGAGCCGCGAAAGATCGATGAACCGCTGGTTGATGCCTACCTTGCCCGCCGGGCCCTCGACTATCTTGTCGGCTTCACGCTGTCGCCCGTTCTCTGGCGAAAGCTCCCCGGCTCGCGCTCAGCCGGCCGCGTTCAGTCCGTCGCTCTCCGGCTCATTTGCGACCGCGAAGCCGAAATCGAGGCGTTCAAGACCGAAGAATACTGGACGATCGAAGCCCTTCTTTCCACCGCGAAGGACGAAGACGTCCGCTCCCGCCTGGTTGCCGTCAATGGCACCGCCCTGAAGAAGCTCGACATTAAAGACGAAGCGACGGCAACGGCGATCAAAAATGCCTTGCTCGGCCGCGATTTCCGGGTCGGGTCGGTCGAGAAGAAGGCGACGAAGCGCAATCCGTTTCCGCCGTTCACCACCTCGACGCTGCAGATGGACGCGTCCCGCAAGCTCGGCTTTTCAGCCAAGCAGACGATGCAGATCGCCCAGAGGCTGTACGAAGGCGTCGACATCGGCGGCGAGACCGTCGGTCTCATTACGTATATGCGAACGGACGGCGTCCAGATCGTTCCCGAGGCCGTCAGCGCCATCCGCGACGTGATCTCGGCGGAATACGGCCGGAACTACACGCCGTTCGCCCGCGAGTACAAAACCAAAGCCAAGAACGCTCAGGAAGCGCACGAGGCCATCCGCCCGACCGACCCGCGACGCAAACCCGATCAGGTCCGTAAGCATCTCGAAAAGGATCAGGCGGCGCTCTACGACCTGATCTGGAAGCGCACCATCGCCAGCCAGATGGCGGCCGCCGACATCGAGCAGACGACGGCCGAAATCGAAGTGAAAGGTGCCGACGGCAAGAGCTATGGCATGCGCGCCAATGGCTCGGTTCTCTTGTTTGATGGCTTCCTGAAAGTTTATGAGGAAGGCCGCGATGATCGCGTCCGCACCATCGAAAAAGGCAAGGATGATACGTCCGAGGAGGACGAGAATAACCGCCGCCTTCCGCCGCTCGCTGTTGGTGACCGACTGAAAGACAAGGAAATCAACGCCGACCAGCACTTTACGCAGCCGCCGCCAAGGTTCTCCGAAGCGACGC
>CAYYDL010000636.1:0-2306 GCA_964470545.1 uncultured Hyphomicrobium sp.
GGATTCTTGAGAGACTCGAAATACTTCATCGACGCATAAGCGCCCGCGATGTTCTCGCCGCCGATACCGTCGATCTCGTCCTCTGTGACGGAGATCGTCAGCAGCAATTGCTTGTCGAGATTGATGCCGGCCGCTTTGAGCTGCTTGTAGAAGGCGACGTTAGAACCGCCGACGACGTCGGCGAAAATCACGTCGGGCCTTTTCAACTTGATCTTGTTAATGACCGAGTTGAACTGCGTCGAGCCGAGCGGGAAGTACTCTTCGCCGACGACCTTGCAGCCTTGCAGATGGCCTTCGATGTGCTTGCGCGCGATCTTGTTGGACGTCCGCGGCCAGATGTAATCCGAGCCGATGAGATAGAACGACTTTGCGCCCTTCGTCTTGTTGATCCAATTCAGGCTCGACAGGATCTGTTGCGTCGCCTCCTGGCCGGTGTAGATGACGTTTTTCGACATCTCCAGGCCTTCATAGAAGGTCGGATAGTAGAGCATTCCGTTGTACTGCTCGAGAACCGGCAGCACAGCCTTGCGGGACGCCGATGTCCAGCAACCGAAAATCGCGGCAACGTGGTCGTTGACCAGGAGCTTCTTGGCCTTTTCGGCAAAGGTCGGCCAGTCGCTGGCGCCGTCTTCCTGAATGATCTTGATCTTACGGCCGAGAACACCGCCGGCATCGTTGATCTGCTGGATGGCGAGCTTTTCGGCTTCAACAGATCCCGTCTCGCTGATGGCCATCGTGCCGGTGACGGAATGCAGGATGCCGACGGTGACCTCGCTATCGGTGACCGCCAATCCGGTCGTGTTGACTGCCGAAGTTGCCGGTGCGTCAGCAAATGCCATTTTTGGGAGCAGCCCCGCAAATGGGGCCGCGGCGATCCCCATCAACAGGCCGCGCCGAAGCCGCGATTGAGGCCCTTCGTCTTCCGTCGCCATCAAAATCCTCCGTTCGAACTGCCCACCCCGGACATCCTCGAACATTGGAACCGGATTTTGCATCGCAGCACATACGTCAGTTAACGTATATGATGCGTCGCACCAGCCGCGTAGGTTCCTCGCGCGCGGTCGCGTGTGCGCGCGCGTTGCGAAGACGGCAGCATGATGAGCCAACCGCATGACCGAAATTGGGTTTGTCCCTAGGGCGCCAAGGAGTACGGTGGTGGGGCGGCCTCGATTTTGCGACGCGGTAGAGCGAGGACGGGGGAGAGGTAATTCGAGTGAATGACTGACCGGCTTCGGATCGTTCCTGTGCGCCGCAGCTATAACCAGTGGGTCGCCAACGAAACACTGGAAGACTACGCGCTGCGCTTTACCGCCAAGCGCGCTCGTCGGTGGACGGCAGCGCGGGTCGCAAACACGGCTTTTGGCACCGTTTCCTTCCTGGCCTTAGAGGCGATTGGGGGGGCGATTACGATCAGCTACGGCTTCTCGAATGCCGTCGTTGCGGTCATAGCCGTCTCAATACTGATTTTTCTGACCGGACTGCCGATTGCCTATTACGCCGCCCGCGATGGTGTCGACATCGACCTTCTCACCCGCGGTGCCGGATTTGGCTACATTGGATCGACGGTGACGTCGCTTATCTACGCTTCATTCACATTCATTTTCTTCGCCATCGAGGCAGCCATCATGGCCCTCGCGCTGAGTCTGTGTTTCGGATTCCCGCTGTCGGTCAGCTACATCATAAGCGCCGTTATCGTGATCCCGATCGTCACGCACGGGATCACCTGGATCAGCAGGTTTCATCTCTGGACTCAGCCGATCTGGATCGCGCTTCAGCTCACGCCGCCAATCATCATAGCACTCCAGCACCGCGAAAATTTCGATGCATGGGTGGGCTTCCATGGCGACGTCACTGGAGTCACGTTCAACCTTCTTGGCGTGGGCGCTGCTGGTTCCGTGGTTTTTGCGCTGATCGCGCAGATCGGAGAACAGGTCGACATCCTTCGCTTCATGCCGCCGAAAGAGAAGACCGGTCGGTTCGCGTGGTGGACCGCCGTTCTGGTCTCGGGGCCTGGCTGGATCGTTCCCGGCGCCATCAAAATCCTGATCGGCTCATTCCTGGCGGTGTTATGCATCCGCCACGGCGTACCCCTGTCGCAGGCGGGCGAGCCGATGCAGATGTATCTCGTCGCTTTTGGCTACGTGACCGACTCACCGCAACTTGCGCTCGCGCTCGCCGGCACATTCGTCGTGCTCTGCCAGATGAAGATCAACGTCACGAACGCCTACGCCGGGTCGATTGCCTGGTCGAATTTCTTTTCACGGCTGACGCACGCCCATCCCGGCCGAATCGTATGGCTGTTTTTC
>CAYYDL010000637.1:0-1770 GCA_964470545.1 uncultured Hyphomicrobium sp.
GCGCCTGATCCTCGTCGATTGCCGCTGACACGTTTCGGGGAGAAGCGTTCTTGCGATTTCTTGTGCTGGCGCTGCTGCCAATTCTCGCGGGTTGCGTGTGCGATGCGCCGGTTGCGCGCTTCGACGCCAATGGCGCTCCGCATGTCAGGAAAGTCGCTCTTGGAACCGCACCGAAGCACCGCTCATTCGCGGAGACGCGACGTCCATCCGCGAGCACCGTACTCAGGACGGTCCGGGTCAAGAGATGCGATTGTCCCCGGGATTTCGATCCGAAGGTCTGCGGAAGGCGCAGCGCTTACACCTGGGCGCCCGACTGCCACGCCACCTCAGCAGGCCCGGTGAAGATGATTGTGCCCGTGCCGACGTCGCTCAAAGTTTCAACGCCGCCTTGAGGGTGGCGGTAGCATCGTTAAGGCGCGCGAGATCAGAGCAGCGCAGCACCAAATCCGTTGCGGGGCGGCCGTTTCGAAGCAACGGGTAGCTTCCCATCGCGACATCGCGATAACGCTGCTGATGCGCCGAAAAAGCGTCGGCAATTTCACTTTCCGGGCGATCGACGGGAATGGTGATCGACAAAAGCGCGGCGCCGGTATCAAGGGTTGGCGTCACGCCCCGGAGCATCACCTGCATGATGCTCGGAACACCGGCCATCACGATCACGTTGCCGATGCGAAATCCCGGTGCGGCGGAGACCGGATTGTCGATCAGTTCCGCACCGGCGGGCAGCCGCGCCATCCGGAGGCGTGCGGGAGTGACCTCGAGCCCTTTCGCCTCGTAATAGTCGCGGAGAACCTTTTCAGCTCGTGCATCGATGGCGACGGAAACGTCGAACGCCTTGCCGACACTGTCGGCGGTGATGTCGTCGTGCGTGGGACCGATGCCGCCTGTCGTAAACAGATATGTGTATTTTTCCCTCAGCGCGTTCACGGCGGCGACGATCTCGCCTTCAACGTCGGGCACGACGCGGACTTCCTGCAGGCGGATGCCGATGCTCGTCAGGTGCTCGGCGATGAAGCCGATATTCTGGTCTTTCGTTCGTCCTGACAGGATCTCATCCCCGATGACGAGCAGAGCCGCCGTCACAATGCGTTCTTCGGTCAATGTCTTGCTCGTCGCGAAAATCGTTGCTCGCCTTCATAGCACCGTCGGAGAGTTCGCGAAAATACTTGCCGGACGCTAGCGAACGCCGATAAGGCGTTGATCATGAAATTCGTCCGCTCCCTCGTCCCCGGCATTCTCATCCAGCGCTATAAACGCTTCCTCGCGGACGTGACGACCGCAGGTGGTGTGACGGTGACCGCGAGCTGCCCGAATACGGGCTCGATGCTCGGACTGACAAAACCCGGCTCGAAAGTGTGGCTTTCGGAGAGCGACAGTCCGACCCGCAAATATCGTCATACCTGGGAAATGATCGAGGCCGATCTCGGCACCGGCGCACATCTCGTCGGCATCAATACGGGACGGCCGAATGCACTCGTGACCGAAGCGATCGAGACCGGCAAGCTCGCGGAGCTTTCGGGATATTCCACGCTCCGGCGCGAGGTGAAATACGGGCTCAACAGCCGTATCGACGTGCTGCTTTCAGGCGGACGCGATTCGCGCGACTGCTACGTCGAGGTCAAGAACGTTCACCTGATGCGCGACAGCGGTCTCGCGGAATTTCCCGACAGCAAGACAGAACGCGGCGCCAAGCATCTGCGCGAGCTCGCGAGCATGGTCGAGCAAGGCCACCGCGCCGTCATGGTGTTTCTTGTGCAGCGCAGCGACGCT
>CAYYDL010000638.1:0-3501 GCA_964470545.1 uncultured Hyphomicrobium sp.
GGGGCGAGGGCGTCTGGCTCCACGATGCCGACGGTACCCGGTACCTCGACGCTTATAACAACGTCCCGTCGGTCGGGCATTGTCACCCGCGCGTCGTCGAGGCCGTCTCGCGCCAGATCGGGACGCTGAACACCCATACGCGGTATCTGTATTCGAATATCTATACCTACGCCGAGCGGCTTCTCGGCACGATGCCCGGCCCGATCTCGAATATCGTCTTCACCTGTACGGGCAGCGAAAGCGCCGACTTCGCGATCCGTGTCTCACGCGCAGTGACCGGAGGAACAGGCTTCATCGTCACCGACAACGCCTACCACGGCAATACGTCGGCGGTGACGGAGATTTCCCCGTCTTCCGCAAGCGCCGAGCCGCGGCCGCCGTATGTCTTTCTCGTTCCAGCGCCGGATACCTATCGCGAACGCCCTGATGCAGTTGGCGCGCGCTTCGCGAAGGACGTTCGCGCAGCCATTGCGAAGATGAACGCCGCCGGCATTCGTCTCGCCGCCTTCATCGCCGACAGCATCTTTTCGAGCGATGGCGTCTTTCCGGGCGAGCCCGGCTTTCTCGCCGAGACGATTGCCGCGGTTCACCAGGCGGGCGGCGTCTATGTTGCCGATGAAGTGCAGCCGGGGTTCGGTCGGACGGGAGAGAAGATGTGGGGTTTCGACCGGCACGGGCTGGTGCCGGACATGGTCGTGATGGGAAAGCCCATGGGGAATGGCTTTCCGATGGGCGGTGTCGCCATCAAACCGAGCCTGCTCGAAGCCTTTGGCTCGAAGTCTGGCTATTTCAATACTTTCGGCGGCAATCCGGTCGCAGCCGCTGCAGGTCTTGCTGTCTTGGACGTCCTTGAGGAGGAAGGCTTGCAGCAGAACAGCTTCGAGACGGGCGCCTATCTGCGGTCTGAGTTGCGCATTGGCGGAACAGACAGCGTCGGCGACGTCCGCGGTTCGGGACTCTATATCGGCGTAGATATCGTGAAGGACAGGCAGTCGTGCGAACCAGACCGCGAGACCGCCGAGAAGATCGTCAATGGCATGCGCAATCGCAACATTCTGATCGGCATAGCCGGCCGGCATGGGAACGTCTTGAAAATACGGCCGCCCCTTTGCTTTACTCGCGAGCACGCCGATATCTTTCTCGACGGCTTCAGGGGCGCATTGGCCGACGCGTCCTGATACTGGCCGCCTCTCGCTCAGCAGGAGATATGATGCAATCGAAGCTTTTCATCGACGGAAAGTGGTATGACGCGCGCGAAGGCGGCATGCTCGACGTTGTTAATCCGGCGGACGAGCGCGTGTTCCATAAATGCGCGGCCGGTACGGCCGTCGACATCGACGCAGCCGTTGCTGCGGCCAAGGCGGCGATGGCCGGGCCCTGGTCGCGGACGTCAGGACACGATCGCGCCGGATATCTGCGCGCCATTGCGAAAAAGATCGAAGAGGAAAAACAGGTCCTCGCCGAAATCGAGGTCCGGGATAACGGCAAGCCCCTCTCCGAAGCGCTTTGGGATATCAGCGACGCGGCCTACTGCTTCAACCTCTATGCAACCTATGCCGAAGAGCTGGACAGCCGGCAGGGGGAAATCATTGGCGTGCCGGATGAGCGCTTTCAGTCGCGCGTCAAATACATGCCGGCAGGTGTGGCCGGGCTGATCGTCCCCTGGAACTACCCGCTGCTGCTGGCGGCCTGGAAAGTCGCGCCCGCCATCGCGGCCGGTTGTGCCGTCGTGTTGAAGCCTTCCGAGTATACGCCGTTGACGGCCCTCGAATTGGGACGCATCGCCGCCGACGTCGGCCTACCAAACGGCGTGTTAAATGTCGTTACGGGATACGGTGCGACGGCGGGCACCCGCCTCGCATCGCATCCTGATGTGCGCAAGCTTGCCTTCACAGGCTCGGTACCGACCGGCATCGCTGTGGCATCCGCCGCCGCGCATGACGTTAAAAGCGTAAGTCTGGAACTCGGCGGCAAGTCGCCGATTGTGGTTTTCGACGATGCCGATATCGAGCAGACCGTGGAGTGGGTGATGTTCGGCATCTTCTGGAATCAGGGACAGGTCTGCAGCGCCACGTCCCGCATGATCGTCGAGAAAGGGATCGCGCCGAAGCTCATCGATCGCCTTTCCGCGGAAGCCAAGAAGATCAAGATCGGCGACGGTATGGCGCCCGGCACGCTTCTCGGTCCCCTCGTCAGCAAAACCCAATACGAAAAGGTGCTGCGTTACGTCGATATAGGCAAAAGCGAAGCGACGCTCGTAACCGGAGGTGCGCGGCCGTCGCATCTCAACGAGGGTTATTTCCTGCAGCCGACGATCTTCGCCGACGTGCCGCCGACCGCGCGCATCTGGAAAGAGGAGATCTTTGGCCCTGTTCTCGCAGTCGCAACGTTCGAGACGGAAGACGAAGCGTTGAAACTCGCCAACGACAGCGAATTTGGATTGGCCGCTGCAGTGATGTCGGCCGATCACAAACGCGCCGAGCGCATCGCGGACGCATTCGAAGCGGGCGTTGTCTGGATCAATTGCTCGCAGCCGAACTTTCTGGAGCCGCCGTGGGGAGGCATCAAGAAAAGTGGCATCGGTCGCGAACTCGGCACTTGGGGGCTCAACAACTTCCTGGAGCCGAAGCAAGTCACGAAATATCAGAGCCACGACCCATGGGGCTGGTATCTGAAAGGGTGAGCGCCTTCAGGCCTTCAGGCGATATCCGGTCTTGAAGATCCACCAGACAATGCTCAAGCAGATAATGAGAAATACGAACGTCATCAGCAGGCTTACACTGACATTGACATCCGAAAGCTCGAAGAAGCTCCAGCGGAATCCACTGATCAGATAGACCACGGGATTGAAAAGCGTGACGGTCTGCCAGAACGGCGGGAGCATCTTTATCGAATAAAATGTGCCGCCGAGAAATGTCAGTGGCGTTATGACGAGAAGTGGAATGATCTGCAGCTTCTCGAACCCGTCAGCCCAGACCCCTATGATGAACCCGAGCATGCTGAACGTCACCGCCGTCAGCAGCAGAAATATCGTCATCCAGATGGGATGCGCGATGTGCAGCTTTACGAAAAGACTGGCCGTCACGAGGACGAGCAATCCGAGGATCACCGATTTCGTCGCGGCCGCACCGACATAGCCGAGAACGATCTCGAACGGCGAAACAGGCGCCGAAAGATGCTCGTAGATCGTTCCTGTGAAACGCGGAAAATAAATGCCGAACGATGCGTTGAGTGTGCTCTGCGTCAAGAGCAGCATCATTACGAGGCCGGGAACGATGAAAGCTCCGTAGTCCACCCCGTCCACCTGCGAGATGCGCGAGCCGATCGCCGAGCCGAAGACGATGAAGTAAAGACATGTCGACAGCACGGGCGAAACGATGCTCTGCATGAGCGTGCGTCCCCACCGCGACATCTCGAACGCATAGATCGCTTTGACGGCTTCGATGTTCATCGTTTTTGTCTCACGAGATCCACGAAAATATCTTCGAGCGAGCTTTGCGT
>CAYYDL010000639.1:0-3245 GCA_964470545.1 uncultured Hyphomicrobium sp.
AGACGCGCCGCCGCGACGGCAATGCCCGTCTCCGCCATCACCTGCTCGAAACCGGAAAGCTGTGCGTTATCACGCACCCCGTCAGCAAGCAGCCGATTGCGGCTTGTCATGGCACGCTCGAAGCGATTGGCAATGGTGCGATAGCCATGATCGAAGCACAGGATCAGCCGGTCGAGAAACCGTCGCCGTTCCGACGCAGGCCCCGTGAAAAGCCCGTCCATCGCCGGCGTCACCCACACGATTTCGAGATAGTCCGCGAGTACGCCCGAACCCGACTGCGCCACGCTGTCGATACGCACGATGCGACCTGTGCGCGCGGATTGCCCAGCCCCTCTTCGCTGCGAGTAGTCCCCCTCTCCCCACTGGGATTCCCCTCCCCCACGTACGGAGCGCCCCAAGGATTCCCCTTCCCCTTGGGAGGAACGTTCCGAAAATTCCCCTCCCCCTTGCGAGGAGGGGTCAGGGGTGGGGGTACGCTGAGTAGTGATGCTTCTGGACTGCAACCCTGTCCCGAGATCCGCCACGCCCGCGAGCGTATGCGCGTGCGCAGCGACCGCGAAACCGCCGTCGCCCGACGCCCTGGCGAGATCGACGAACGGCACGCGCCGCAGCCCCTGCCCCGGCGACAACAGCGACAACGCTTCGAGAAGATTTGTCTTGCCCGACCCGTTCGCGCCGACGATCACCTGCGGACCTGCGTCCGTCGTCACGCTCGCCGTCGCATAGCTCCGAAAATTCGTGAGCTGTAACCGCTCAACCCAGAGAGAGTTAGACTCGGATTTCATCATGAGCGCATATCGACAGTGATGAAAGTTCGAAGCACGCTCAAATACGTCCCTCTCCCCGTTCTGACGGGGAGAGGGTTAGGGTGAGGGGCTGCAACAGTTCGAGCAACGAGATGCGCGGAACACAACCATGGAAAACCAATCGTGCTCGCATTTTGCGATCCAACGGAAGCTCGGCCGAAGACAGACTCTGGTTTCATTTGCGTGATCGCCGGCTGGGAGGCTTCAAATTCGTGCGCCAACTCGCGATTGAAAACTATTTCGTCGACTTTTGCTGCCGTAGCGAAAACCTGATCGTGGAGATTGATGGAGGAACGCACAGCACACCCTCGGAACGCGCAAAAGACCGCGAGCGGGAACAGTTCCTGACGGCGCTCGGTTACAAATTCGTCCGGATCCATAACGCCGACGTCTATCAAAATATCGAAGGCGTACGAGAATCGCTTCTTGTCGTCTTGAAAGGGCAAACAGCCTGAACTCTGAGCAGCCCCTCACCCTGCACCCTCTCCCCATCGAGTGCAGGAATGGGGAGAGGGAAGCGTTTGACTCGCTCGAGCGTCACCCCACCCCTAACCCCTCGAGGGGAGGGGAAACTCGCTGAGACCACCTAAACCCGCATCGGCATCAGCACGTAGAGCGCGCTTTGATCGCCGCCATCGCGGACCATCGTCGGCGAGCCGGGATCGGCGAGCAGGAACCGCGCATCTTCGCTCTCAAGCTGATCTGCGATGTCGAGCAGATAGCGCGCATTGAAGCCGATCTCCAAAGGCCCAGCGCTGTAGCCGACGGGAATCTCTTCCGTCGCGCTGCCGCCTTCCGGATTGTTCACCGTCAGGATCAGCTTGTCCTTGCCGACGTTGAGCTTTACAGCCCGCCCGCGCTCGCTTGCGATCGTCGAAACGCGATCGACCGCGCTCTTGAACGACGCGTTCGGGACCTTCATTTCCTTGTCGTTGTTGTGCGGAATGACGCGCCCATAATCTGGGAACGTGCCGTCGATCAGCTTCGACGTGAGCACGACAGGCCCGATCTCGAATTTGACCTTTGTCTGCGAGACGCCGACCTTCACTTTCGCGCTCGAATCCTCAAGCAATCGCGCAAGCTCGTGCACTGTTTTTCGCGGCACGATAACCCCGGGCATGCCTTCCGCACCCTTCGGCAGCGGTAGTTCCACCTGCGCCAGGCGATGCCCGTCGGTCGCGACGGCACGCAGCGTCTTGACGCCCGCCGTCTCGGCCGGGTGCAGATAGATGCCATTGAGATAGTAGCGTGTCTCTTCTGTCGAGATCGCGAAACGCGTCTTGTCGATCAGCCGCTTGAGATCGCCCGCTTCCATCGTGAACTCATGCCCGATCTCGCCGACGGCAAGATCGGGGAAATCATCGGCCGAAAGCGTCTGCAGGCTGAAGCGCGAATGCCCCGAGGTGATCGTCAGGCGCTCCTTGTCGCCGTCACGCTTCATCTCGACTTCGGCGCCCTCCGGCAGTTTGCGCACGATGTCATGCAGGACGTGCGCCGGAACAGTGAGCGTGCCAGGCGCTGAGACTTTGGCAGCGACGCTCTCGCTGACTTCCCGCTCGAGATCCGTCGCCTTGAACATCAGCGTGTCGCCCGATGCCTTCAGCATCACGTTCGACAGGATCGGAATCGTGGTCCGCCGTTCGACGACGCTCGTGACGTGGCTCAGCGCCTTCAAGAGTTCCCCACGTTCGATCTCGAGACGCATATTTGCCCTCTAGCTAGGAAGTGCGCGTGGAGCAGCGGTCGACTCCCGCCGCAGCATCACATGCAAAAGAACGATTTTGGCGCGGAACGCGCCATCTGGGCGGAATCGCCCGCGGAGCCGGATCAGACCCGAAAGAAGCCTGCTTTTCAAGTAAGATGTATGAGCCAGCGGATAATCCGCCTCAGACCGCAGGTTAGGCCGTCACCCGGATAGCAAGGCCGACACTCCAGGGGGATGAAATGCCGGCCTTACGTCGCATCAGGCCGCAAGGGGTGAAGTTGCGGTCAGTGATTGAGAAGCCTTTTCAGCTCCTCAAGCTCGTCTCCGAGGTTCGGATTCTTGCTGATTTCGCCCTCGATCTTGCGGATCGCGTGCAAAACGGTGGTGTGGTCGCGGCCGCCGAACCGCCGTCCGATTTCCGGCAGCGAACGCGCTGTCAGATGTTTTGCAAGGTACATGCCGATCTGGCGGGGCCAAACGACGGAACGATGACGCCGCTGCGACAGCAGATCGCCCTTCGACACACCGTAGTGGCGCGAAATGATCCGCAGGATATCCTCGATCTTGATCCGGCGCGGCTCAAGGTTCTGCACGAGATCACGGATGACCGTCTCGGCGATGTCGAGCGTGATCGGCGTGCGCATGTACTGCCACGTCGCGTAAAGCCGCGTGATCGCGCCTTCGAGCTCGCGACCGTTTTCCGTAAGCCGGAGTCCCAGAAGATCGACGACATC
>CAYYDL010000640.1:0-2783 GCA_964470545.1 uncultured Hyphomicrobium sp.
TGCATCCGATCCGAACGACCAATATGGCGGCTCCGCACGCGGCCTTGCCCTCAATACGGGCAAGCCCGAGGAATTCCCGCGCTTCTCGAGTTTTTGGTTGGAGCCGAACGGCGCCGGCATGACGATCTATGCGCTGCTTGAAGGCCAAAGCGTCGTCGGCGCCTATCGCATGGACAGCCGCCGCATCCAGGGTGGAAACGGCGGTGCCTTGCAAGAGATCGAATGCGAACTTTATTTCCGCGCACCTGTCGACATGCTCGGAATTGCGCCGCTGACAGGCATGTACTGGTACGGCGAGAACTCAGGCACATTCCGCGGCGATTGGCGCCCCGAGGTTCACGATTGCGACGGTCTCTCGATGTGGACGGGCCGAGACGAACGTATCTGGCGACCACTCTCCAACCCACCGCGCATCGTGACGAACAGCTTCGTCGATGAGAATCCAAAAGGCTTCGGATTGATCCAGCGCGATCGTAATTTCGATCACTACCAGGATGACAGCCTCTTCTATGACCGGCGCCCGAGCATGTGGGTCGAGCCTATGTCCGGTTGGGGCAAAGGTGCCATCAATCTCGTCCAGCTCCCGACGACGAACGAAACCGAAGACAACATGGTGGCCTTCTGGACACCCGCAGAGCCTATCGTCAAAGGCTCGATGATCAACGCGCACTATCGCTTGTATTGGGGGATCGATTCCCCGCCGGCCGGAGGCCTAGGCCGCATTGTCGCGACACGCATCGGTATCGGTGGTCTCGGCGGACGAGATCTCGATCTTCGACATACGAAACCCGGCGCGCGGAAGTTCATGATCGACGTCGAAGGCAAAGACCTCGAAGACCAGACGCGATATGGGGGCACCAAAACGATCATGACGACGACGAACGGCACCATCAGCGGCGTCGAGGCCTTCCCTGTCGTCGGGACCAACAGGTGGCGGATGATGTTTGACCTCGGCGACCTTAACGGCCAGCCGGCTGATCTCCGCGCCTACCTCGCCAAGGACGACCGGGCTCTCAGTGAAACCTGGATCTACCAAGCATTCCCTTGAGCGTAGACAAACTTGGCGGGATTGATTGTGGTGTGGCTGTCCGGCACAGGGCGGCTTTTTGAGGCCCGCCCGCCGTGTCGCCTATGAGCTAAAACTCTGAATCTATTCCTGGATATGCCGTTCATGCATAACGGTTATTCGCCCCGTGTGCGTTGCAGAAGGAAGGCATTTCGCACATGCACAATGGCGCCGGAAGGCGATTGTGAGAAGGTGCGATGGGCAAACCCGAATTCGTTGGAAAGAAGTCGAAAGCCGCTGGCGGCTGGGGTGCATTGAGAAGCTGCGGGAAAAAGCTTCTCGCAAGCGGCGCACCCCTTTCGGGTGCCGTGACGATGCTCAAGGCCAACCAGCCCGATGGCTTCGACTGCCCAGGCTGTGCCTGGGGCGATCCCGAACACGGCTCTTCCTTCGAGTTTTGTGAGAACGGCGTCAAAGCCGTCGCTTGGGAATCGACCGACAAGCGCGTCAAGCCCGATTTCTTTAGGACGCACACCATCACCGAGCTTCGGCAATGGTCGGACTATGACCTCGAACGCCAGGGGCGCCTGACGCACCCAATGCGTTACGATCGAGCAAGCGACCGCTATGTCCAGACCTCGTGGGAGGAGGCGTTCGGCGAAATTGGAGCAATCCTGAAGGGTCTCGACAGCCCTGACCGCGCCGAGTTCTATACGTCCGGGCGCGCCTCCAACGAAGCAGCCTACATTTATCAGCTCTTCGTGCGGCTCTACGGCACGAACAATTTCCCCGACTGCTCGAACATGTGCCACGAGGCGAGCGGCGTCGCGCTCGAGCAGGCCGTCGGCATCGGCAAGGGCACGGTCATGCTCGAAGACTTCGAGAAAGCCGACGCCATTTTCGTCATCGGCCAGAATCCCGGCACCAACCATCCCCGCATGCTTGGAGACCTTCGCCGAGCAGCAGTCCGCGGCGCGAAAATCGCCGTTTTTAATCCTGTACGTGAAAAAGGCCTCGAGCGATTCGCCGATCCGCAGGACAAGCTTGAGATGATCATGGGCGGCAGCACGCCGATCGCCAATGCGTATTATCAGGTGCGCGTGGGCGGCGACATGGCCGCCGTCCGCGGAATGGCGAAAGCCGTATTCGCAGCGGACGATGCCGCACTCGCTGCCGGGCGTCCCTCCATCCTCGACCGTGCGTTCCTCGCTCAGCACACGTCCGGCTATGAATTCTATCGTACCAGCGTCGACGCAACGAGTTGGGAGCAGATCGAAGATCAGTCCGGCCTGTCGCGCGCCCAAATTGAAGAACTGGCGAAAATCTACATCCAGTCGGAAAAGACCATCTGTACGTGGGCGATGGGCGTTACACAGCATCGTCACTCGGTCGCAACCATTCGCGAACTGGCGAACTTCCTGTTCCTGCGCGGCAACGTCGGACGTCCCGGCACCGGTCTTTGCCCAGTACGCGGCCATTCGAACGTTCAAGGCGACCGGACCGTCGGCATAAACGAGAAGCCGCCACGCGCGTTCCTCGACGCTCTCGAAAAGGAATTTCGCGTTCCGATGCCGCGGCGACACGGCCATAACGTGTTGGCTGCAATTGGCGCCATGCTCGATGGCTCAGCAGATCCCCGGTTGGTCGATGATCTGCCGGAGGGTCCGTTCCGAATCCCCGCTCTGATGTACCGTCCAAGGATCGACGTCACCTCGGTACGAGAGCGACTTCGTCTGCTCCTGTTCAAGTCGATGAAGCGCGCACGTACCGAGTTCAA
>CAYYDL010000641.1:0-2321 GCA_964470545.1 uncultured Hyphomicrobium sp.
CATACGCCGTGCCATCTCGGTTCTGTCGAGGAGTCTGGGTCCCCGCTTTCGCGGGGACGAACGGGATATCCAATTAACACCCCCGCGTACCCTCGATCGCGGCGACGTAGCGCGCGACGGATTTTTCCAGCACGGATTTGGCGTCCCGCGCGAGTACGCGGTCGAAGTAATGGCCGTAGATGCGCTCGAATGCGAACGGCGCCATCGCGCGGCCGATGGCCTCGACCTCCCGGCGCGACAGCGGAATCAAGTTCGGATAGCTGCGCATGAAGGACAGCCATTTGCGGTCGGTGGCGACGGTGAGGATGTCGCCGGAGCAGACGATACCGCGCCCATCGGCGCCGTCGGCCCAATGCAGCACCGTGCCGCCGGGAAAGTGCCCGCCGCAGCGCACGAGCGTGACGCCGTCCCACAGGGCAAGCGCATCGCCGTCCCAATGCCGGATCGCGTCGTCCTTGCGCATCACCCAGTCACGATCGGCGGCATGCAGATGGATCGGACAATCGAAGGCGCGGGCCCATTCGACCATCGTCGTGTAGAAATGCGGATGCGAGATGGCGATGGCTTTCAGCCCGCCGAGGCCCTTGATCAGCGCGATGGTCGCGTCGTCGAGCGTGGCGATGCAGTCCCACAGCACGTTGCCGCCCGGCGTCTGCACCAGGAGCGCGCGCTGGCCGATGGCGAAATGCGGCGTCGAACCGATGCCGATGACGCCCGGCTCGTGCGTGCGGAAGGCGTTCATGTGACTCGCCCGGAGCGCCGCGAGCGTCGTCCAGGTCTGACCGCGCGGCGGCACATATTGCCGCTCCTCCTCGCAGATGACGCAGTGCGCCGGCGCTTGCGCGGCTTCGGCGTATTGCGTGCCGCAGGCGGTGCAGATGAAGTGGGGCATTGAGCGTTCCCGTTGTCGTCTTTGTCATACGGCTAGCAAGGCAATGGCCGACGGGACAAGGCTGAAGAGCACCCCACAATCTCCGTTCATTCCCGCGAAAGCGGGAATCCAGCGCCCGCGGGCGCCGCGCGCACCGAAGCGGGTCGCCACGCGTCGGCCCCGGTCGGATGTCCGGCGCCGCATCTCCAGCGCCTCCCCGACCGGGCTGCTTCACCTCAGGATCGCCTCTAGAAGCGCCCCTCATGAGCAGGCGAGAGGATTATAGGCATCGATATTTACACCGGTCACAGGATTCTGTGGCCATCGCGTGCGAGCCTTGTGCCATACATCAATATGGCTTATTTTACATACGAATGGCGACCGAGCCGACTTTCGAATGGAACGACGCCAAGGACCTGTCGAACAGGTAAAGCATGGCGTCTCGTTCGCTTTAGCGCAGTACGCCTTCTTCGATCCGAACCGCGTGATCGCCGAGAATCTCGAGCACGGCGAGACAGGGTCGAAAACGGCATCATGACGGTTCGGTTTACCTGGCGCGCGGGACGCATCCGCATCATCGGCGCCGGCTACTGGCGGAAAGGCAAGACGATCTATGAGCAACAGAAGCGTTAAATACACCAAGGGCGAGATCGGCCGGGTCCGGATTGTCGAGGATTTCCTGCCACCGCCGGAGGCACTGGTTGCGCGCGAGGACAACGTCAAAGTCACGCTGTCGCTGTCACGGCGCAGCGTCGACTTCTTCAAGCGCGCGGCGAAATCGCAGCACGTCCCCTATCAGCGCATGATCCGGGCTCTGGTCGACGCCTACGCGGAAAAGCAGGATAAGACACGCTAACGCTTCACCGATGCCCACCGGAAGAGAACACAACATGCCGAAAGCCTATTGGGTCGTCACCTATCGCTGGATCAAGAACCCCGACGCCTGGACCGCCTACGCCAGGATCGCCGTGCCGGCGATCGAGCAAGCCGGCGGCCGCTTCCTCGCGCTCGGCATGCCGAAGAAGATCTGGGAAGCCGGGATGGAGCAGCGCGTCGTGCTGGTGGAGTTCGATTCGCTGGAGGCCGCGATCGCCTGTCACGACACGCCCGGCTACAAGGAGGCGCTCAGGCTGCTGGGGACGGGGAATGTGGAGCGGGATATGAGGGTGGTGGAGGGCAAGGGGTGAGGTCGTCACCTCCTTGTCAGACACCCAATTCCCGCTGAACTTCGCCAACTGAACTAGCCGACCGGCCGAGGCCGTAAAGAAGCGGCGAGCATCGAAGGAAGAATAGAAAATAGGGCTCTACAATATCGAGAACATTCTCGTCCCAATCGATGACCGGCGCCTCTTGAACCGTCTTGGCCAACTCTGCCATTTGCTGTAGCGTCTGGGCGTCACTTGACCCGACCGGGCTATCCCCCTTGCAGACGTCGCGGGTACGCTTCATC
>CAYYDL010000642.1:0-2216 GCA_964470545.1 uncultured Hyphomicrobium sp.
AAGAATGCGGCCCTGAATGCCGCTGCGAAAACGCTGCGCGCCGCCGTACCGAAAATCCTCGAAGCCAACGCCAAAGACATCGAAGCTGCAAAAGCCGCCAACCGTCCTGCGTCGTATATCGATCGCCTTGAACTCAATGAAAAGCGTATCGAGGGCATTGCCAAAGGTCTCGAAGACATCGCCAAACTGCCGGATCCCGTCGGCACCGTCCTCGCGGAATGGACGCGTCCGAATGGGCTAAAGTTCCAGCGCGTCCGCGTGCCTTTAGGCACAATCGGTATCATCTATGAGAGCCGTCCGAACGTCACGGCGGACGCCGGGGCTTTGTCGCTCAAAGCCGGAAATGCGTCGATCCTGCGGGGCGGCTCCGACAGCTACCATTCGAGCGTGGCCATCCACGCGTGCCTCGTCGAAGGCCTGCGCGCTGCTGGACTTCCCGAAGCCGCGATCCAACTCGTTCCCACGACTGATCGCGAAGCCGTCGGCATGATGCTGCGCGGTCTCAATGGCGCCGTCGACGTTATCGTGCCGCGTGGCGGCAAAAGCCTGGTGGAACGTGTTCAAACTGAAGCCCGCGTTCCCGTCTTTGCGCATCTCGAAGGCATCTGTCACACCTACGTCGACAAAGCCGCAAACATGGACATCGCGGTGCCCCTCGTCGTCAACGCAAAGATGCGCCGCACGGGCGTCTGCGGCGCGACCGAGTGCCTGCTGATCGACAAAAACGCCAAAGGCGACATCATCACGCCGCTGGTGAAATCGCTGCTCGATGCCGGCTGCGAAGTCCGCGGCGACTCCGAGATTCAGAAAGCTGATTCACGCGTAAAGCCTGTCTCTCCCGATGACTTCGGCAAGGAATTCCTGGACGCAATCATCGCGGTGAAACTGGTCGACGGCGTCGAAGGCGCCATCGCGCACATCACGCGCTACGGCTCACAGCATACCGACGCCATCATCACCGAAGATGAAACGGCCGCCGAACGCTTCCTCAACGAGGTCGACTCTGCGATCGTTCTGGTCAATGCATCGACCCAGTTTGCCGATGGCGGCGAGTTCGGTTTCGGCGGCGAGATCGGCATCGCGACCGGCAAGATGCACGCGCGTGGACCCGTCGGCGTCGAACAGCTGACGAGCTTCAAGTACAAGGTGCGCGGCAACGGCCAGATCCGGCCGAAGTGACGCCAACGCAATGAGGCAGTTCTGAGTTGACGCGAAAGATTCCGCCGCAAAGCTTCGGCTCCCTTCGCGTCCGCACGCCTCTCTGTCTTCCAGGACAGCGTATCGGCGTGATGGGGGGAACGTTCAACCCACCGCATGATGGCCATCGCATCGCCGCCGAGGCCGCGATGAAGCGTCTCAACCTCGATCAGGTCTGGTGGCTGATCACGCCCGGCAACCCGCTCAAGGCGCAAGACGGATTGTCCTCCCTTGAGGGGCGCATGAAGCTCGTCCAGGTCTTCGCAAGCGGCCCCCGAATGAAGATCACCAGCTTCGAGCGCGAGCTTGGCACGCGCTACACAGCAGGGACGCTTTCCTTTTTGAAACGGCGCTATCCAGCCGTCCGCTTCGTCTGGATCATGGGTGCCGACAACCTCGCGTCTTTCCATCGCTGGCAGCATTGGCGGGATATCGCCCGAACGATGCCAATTGCGGTCGTCGACCGTCCCGGCTGGCGCCACGCCGCGCTGTCGTCCCCCGCAGCCCAGGCCTTAAAACGATACCGGCTTCCCGAATCTGCGGCAGCCTCGTTGGCTGAGGAAAAGCCGCCCGTCTGGCTCCTTCTGACCATCCGTCTTTCGGGTCTTTCCTCCACCGCCTTGCGCAATGCAGCACCGCTCCCGAAGCGGGGAACTCCCTAATGCATTGAGATTCATGACACTTCTGAGACAGGGCGCGACGGATTTCCAATTGCGGCTCGGCGCGACGCCCATTACTATATGTGCTGTCCGGATTGTCCGGACCTAAAGTTGACATGCGGGACAAACCAGCAAAGGACGCTCGCCGCTTGATCCGAACCACAACCGAGGCCGCCCGCAAGGGCTCCTCAGTCGCCCCGTCCGCCGCCAAGGCGCCGGACTCGGCTGCCCTGCTTCATGACATCGTCCGTTGGCTCGACGACACGAAGGCAGAAGATATCATTTCCATTCCCCTCGAAGGCAAATCAGCATTGGGCGACTTCATGGTCGTGGCTTCGGGCCGCAACGACCGGCACGTCG
>CAYYDL010000643.1:0-1708 GCA_964470545.1 uncultured Hyphomicrobium sp.
CGAGGAGGGAACGAAGGAAGACGGTTCTGCGTGCTGTACGCTGATGCTGGACCGCTCTTTGGTTCCGGTACGGCCAACGCCGCGGCGCGCCTTCCAGGGCTGGCGCTATCTGGACGCTGCCGACGCTCCGCCCGATCTCAAATCGGGTAAGAAGGATCAGATCGCCTCAATGCCCGCGGACATGCGAAAGAAACTCGCCGACCTCGGGTTAATCTGAACACGAATTTGTTCCGAGCCTCTCATGTCCCGCCCGCCGTTTACTCCGATCATCGCCGCATTGCCGAAGCTCGTCCCGTTTGTCGGGCCGGAGGCGATGGAACGCGCGCGGGGCAGACCTTTCAAGGCGCGTCTCGGGGCAAATGAAAGCGTTTTTGGTCCATCTCCGAAATCCGTTGCGGTCATGCGGGAAGCAGCGGGCGAGAACTGGAAGTACTCCGATCCTGAAAATTATGACCTTCGCGCAGCGATCGCGGCTCATCACAACGTCCCCATGGATTGTGTGGTGGTCGGCGAAGGGATCGACGGATTGCTCGGGCTAACTTGCTCGTTGTTCCTATCGCCTGGGGGCGGGGTCGTGACGACGGACGGAGCCTATCCCACATTCAACTTCCATGTATTGGCACATGGCGGCACGGTTCATGCCATTCCGATGCGAGCGTTCCGGGAAGATGTTCCTCGCTTGATCGAGACGGCAAAAGCGACGTCAGCATGTCTGATTTACGTTTCCAATCCCAACAGTCCAATGGGGACGTGGTGGACGGCAGACGAAATCAATGCACTCGTCGCGGAACTCCCGCCGCGGACCCTGCTCATACTCGATGAAGCCTATTGCGAGACGGCGCCTGTCGGCGCGGTGCCGATGATCGATGTGTCGAACCCACAAGTCATACGCTATCGTACGTTTTCGAAAGCATACGGGCTTGCGGGAGCTCGCATCGGTTATGCGCTCGGGGAGCGAAGCACGATCGAGGCTTTCGATAAGGTCCGCAATCACTATGGTATCAACCGCGTCGGGCAACTCGGCGCATGTGCCGCGATTGCCGATCAGGACTATCTCGAAGACGCTGTCGCGCGGATTGGCGCGGCCCGCGAGCGGATCTCGGCCATTGCCCGCGAGAATGGCCTCACGCCTTTACCGTCGGCGGCGAGTTTCGTTGCGATCGATTGCGGCGCCGACGGTGCATTTGCGACGCGGGTTCTGAATGGCCTTCTGGAGCGGGATGTTTTCGTTCGCAAGCCCGTCGCGAAGGGATTGGACCACTTTATCCGTGTGTCTTGCGGAAGAGCTGAGGACCTCGACATCTTCGCAGCCGCGCTCTCCGACGTGCTCGCGCATGTCGACGCGTGATGCTGCGCTGATTCATGCCATTGGGAGCCGCTGCTGCTTTGCGACCTGTGCCTCGATGCCTGCCACGAGGTTGGCGATCGCGGCGTCGAAAACTGCATCGTCCTTAAGGCGTGCGAAGGCAGGTAAAAGCTTTTTTGTGAGGGGCAGTCCACTCTGTCCTTCGAGTTCGCTCAGCATTTCGGGGCTCGGTTTATTGAGGAGGCCGCCGATTTCGCCTGCGCAGACACCCAGGATCGCAGCGTAAGTTGCAAAACTCGCGGCAGGAATGTTCGCTTCCGCCAGCCCGGCGTCGAAAAGCGTCTGATGCCATTCCTCCGCCAGCTGAAGGTCCTGCGGTCCGCTCGTCCAGAAGCGCAGGAG
>CAYYDL010000644.1:0-8757 GCA_964470545.1 uncultured Hyphomicrobium sp.
CGGATCGAAATAATGTTCCAATGATTGATTTCCGCTGTCGGGGGCGATCCAAGTGTTGTCTAGGGAAGACCAGAGCAGAAACGACATTGCAACCTTGAAGGGTATCGTTCGCGGCCCCGGAACTTACGCCACGCCTTCGCAGGAACGTGTCGACCGTCTTGTACGACAAGGCCTCGTCAAGAAGGTGCGCGGGGTCTTGCGGCCGACCCTGAAAGGGCGGCTCGTCGCGTTCATCAGGCGTTAGTCCATCGCTGCGAGCCCATATATGGCAGCTTGTCCGGCGCGCCCTCGCCGGCCGGAGACGCCGTTGTGCTGTCCCTGCGTTTGACCCTGCTTTGAGCTTCGTTTCCATGCCGACTGAGTGAGTTGGCGGTGGATCGTCGGCGGCTTCGACCGCGGCCCTGCGGCTTCACGTATACCGGGAGCCTGCGCCGCGCTTGCCGAGGCGGACGTATCGAACCCGCTCTGCCCGCGGCGTTCAAGTGGGCCGGTGGTTGCACTTCATTCGCGTACGCGTTTTCTTATTTGTGATGTTTGGCTCACGTCCGACTTCGGCGACGGCTGATCGGACACTCGGGATTTCGTCAATTCAGCATGGCACATCTCCTCAACCGCTTACGCTGGCGACGACCGCGTCGCCAGACGCGCGCGCCCGACGTTCGTCAAACAAATGAAAGCCGGATCTCGTCAAAATCAGGCCCGAACACCACACATATCCCGCTATTCACCCTCCACGAGAAATAAGCGGATTTCATGCTCTTTCTACTTGTCTCGCCGGCAAGAGGTAATTTATTGACAACAATAATCGTCAACCGAAGTCTTTTTAAATGCAACCGCCAAGATGGCTCGTTAGAGGTCTGCGTCGCGGCGATCTCACAGCCTTGCGAGAGATCGCTCGGCACTCGGACCCCGACCGGGGGGCGATCCAGCGACTTCGTGAACGCGGCTTTGTAAAATCCCAGTCTGACGGCCGGATTGCTGTCACTTTGTGGGGGCGGATTGCACTCGTCGTACGGAATTTTGCAAAATAGCGCGATCGTCTGCGCGCCATACCGTCGATAATCTAGAAGCCGCCAGTATTTACTCGATTAAGTTTTCTTTAATCTTTGATGGTCTTTCGTTCGGGTAAATTGATACTCTGAAGATTCGGTCTCGTGTTGTATATTTGTTACACGAGTATTTCGATTTTGGAGTACATTCCGTGGGGCGATTCGGCCTGGAGGCAATTCATGCATCGTCGTCTTCTTCTCGCCGCCGTAAGCGTTGCGGCACTATTCGCGACATCGATCCCGTCTGGCGCCGCCGACCTGGGAGTGAGGCAAAGCCCGGCCTACAAGGCTCCCGTTCTAACGACGACATTCGTCAATCCGTGGGCTGGATTCTATGGCGGCTTCAACGCCGGTTATTCGTTCGAGCGTTTCGGTGGCAGCGACACCCCGCGCATATCGACGGGTGATGGCGCTTTCGGCGTTCAGTTGGGCTACAACTGGCTGGCTTCGAACTGGCTGTTCGGTGTCGAAGGTGACCTTCAGACGACGACAGGTCACGTCGGGACCGCCAGTGGAACTTGCGGCGGCGTGGCCTGTACCATCAACGCGCGGATTAACGGTTTTGGAACTGTGCGCGGGCGGGTCGGGGCGTTGTTCGACTCGACATTGGTCTATGTCACCGGCGGCGCGGCGTTTGTAGACAGCGGCAACGCCCTGTTCGGCCCAGGTGGCGCCGTCTCCGACGACAAGGTTTGGCGTACCGGCTACACCCTGGGAGGCGGCGTCGAGCAAATGCTCTGGACCCGCTGGAGCGCGAAGTTCGAGTATCTTTACATCGCTGCCAACGGGCCGTCGTTGACCAGCGGCGCCGCGACTGCGAATTTCGATTCGCGTCAGCATCTGTTCCGGGCTGGCCTTAACTATCATTTCTGATAGGCTCAACAGGGCGAACTGAGCGCTCCCAGCCAGCTTGGGAGCGTAGCTCCCTCGTCGTTTCGGGCCGAATGAAACGCATCGCAATTTGTCTACCGCTAGAGCGGGCGCACGACAAAGAAGTTAGATTTTTGAGCACCGTACTGCGCGGTGTATTGACGGATCATGGTCGCCTCTCGAGGTCCGTCCGTGCCATCGCGCTAGGGGTGATTGCAGTCGCGTCCTGCGCGGCAACTCCCTCGTCCGCTACGGTTCGGATTGCTGACGATTATGGCGGCCGAATTGGCACGTATATCGAACGCTTCGAAAAGCTGAGGGATCTCGGAGAAAACGTCGAAATCGACGGCGATTGTGTTTCTGCCTGCACGCTTCTGCTTCGGTACATCCCGCCCGACCGGGTGTGCGTAACGCCGAAGGCGCGTCTGGGATTTCATACTGCCTGGAAGCCGGGGTTTCTGGGGCTTCATTTCTCCAGTGATGCCGGGACGCAAATTCTGCTCGACAGCTATCCCGCCGGCATTCGCGCCTGGCTGCTGGAGCATGGAGGCCTTTCAAGCCAGATGGTCTATCTGTCTGGGGCCCAGCTGCGAACGCTCTATAAGCCCTGTATCCGGTGACAAAAACAAAAACGCCGCTACAGGTTTCCCGAAGCGGCGCTCTCGAATTCGATTGTCCGGCCAGTAATCAGGGGCTGGTCGAGCTCTTGTTGTTGAGGCCGATGCCGATTGCCACAGCCGCAGCTCCTGCGACGCCTATCCCCAGCAAAAGGCCGGGGTTAAGATCGGGAGACGTGGTCGGACCGCCGTTCGTCGCCTGGGCGTATGCATCCTGGCCATCGAGGAGAAGGGATTGATCCGGCGTCAGAGCCTCGGAGTCGGACGTCTGACCGATACCTGGCGCTGGGCTAGCGCTCCGTACCGGAGTGCTCTGCGCGAAAACTGGCGTAGCAGCCGCGAAGCTGGCGGCTGTGATCAAGGCAATGAGTCGGCGCATCGCACACTCCTTCTAAGGAACACCGAGTTTATACAGCAGATTCCGACCGCTGACAACCCGTGTGAACAAGTTCGGCGGGGCGCTCCGGATTAGTGGACGGCTCATGTGGTTAATGCGCAACATTTCGTCCTAAGTAACTGTTTTACCGATGTTTTCGAAGACACGAGACCAAGCCGAGAAGGCCCTTTGCCGGCTAAAAAGAACTTCCGAAACCTGACGGGCTCGAAGTCCGATTTCCGAGGACAGCCCAACGTCGTTTTTCAATGAATGCACAATCTTCGCGAGTTCATCAGCGTCGCCGGGTCGTACGACGAAGCCGAGGCGTTCGCCCCTTATGATCGTGCCAAGTTCTCCCTCCGCGCTACCGACCAAAATCGTCGGGCGCCCAGCTGCGGCGATCCCGTAGAACTTGCTCGGTACGATCAGGCCTTCGAGCTGCGGCAACAACGATATCCAGTGAACGTGTGGCACCCCGAGCGAGTATTGGAGCATGTGCTCTGGCTGATACGGCTGAAAGCAGAACGAGGCGGCTATGCCCATGCTCGACAGCCGCCGCTTCAATTCCGGCATCTGGCGCCCGCCGCCGACAACAAGAAAGACGATATCCGCGTCGTTTTTCAGTATCTCGGCCGCCCGAAGAATCGTCTCGAACTCGTGCGCCCGTCCCAGATTGCCGGAATAGCCGACAACGAATTTTCCCTCCAATCCCCATTCTTTCACGAGAGGATTGGAGGCGTGCGGCACCGGCCTGGTCGTCTGTTCGTCCACCCAGTTTGGGATTGTGTGAATACGACCTGGATCAACCCCGCAGGCCGCGACCTTTTGGGCCATCTTTGTCCCGATCGCGATATTGGCCTGAGCCTGCTGGAGCGATCGGTTCCTGACTCGAACGAGAGACCGATAAAGCGCCCCCCGCATTAACGGCACACCGAGCTGTCGGGCGACCTCTGGGTAAAGGTCTTGAAGCCAATTTATCAGAACGACTTTCTTCGAGCCCTGTACGATGCCGCCGAGAACGGACAAGAGCGGCGGATCCGTCTTGGTAACGAGAATGTCGCCGCTCCGGGCAATCTCGTTGATCTTGCGCAGCGCGAACCAATAGAACGACGCATAGTCCATCGCGCGGCCTGCGATTCCCGCGCGACCGAACCGGCTTGATGCGACGCGATAGATTTCGATGCCGTCTATCTTCTCGAACGGCGTGAGTTCGGCCCGCGCATCGTCATATCTCTGTCTGCTCGTCACGACGCTGACGGCGTGACCGAGCGACGCTAGATGAAATACCAAGTCTGAGAGAATCTGACTTGTGGCAGAATGGTCGGGGAAAAAGTACCGATTAAGAAAGATGATCCGCGGCATGTGGTTCTAGAAGAGAATCACTGCGCGGGAAATTGGAGTTCTTCGGGTGCCGCATCGGACGAGTACTTTTGGTCCATGTCATCGATGTCGCTCGACGCTGTTTTTTGCCCGTCGTTGAGCCTTTCGCCCCGCAGCATCACCAGGATCGTCCGGAACAGTATGTTGAGGTCCAGCCAGAGTGAGGCATTGCGAACATACCACTCGTCGAGCGCGTTCTTGGATTCTGCATCAAGAAGCTTTCCGCCGTTGACCTGAGCCCATCCGGTAATTCCCGGACGCACGCTCAAGCGCACGCTCGGGTTGGTTGGCTGGTCCTCCGGCAGCAAGGGGCGCGGTCCGATAATCGACATGTCGCCGACCAGCACGTTCAAAAGCTGAGGTAGCTCGTCCAGGCGGCTGTTGCGGAGGAAGCGACCGATCGACGAAAGCCGGCTTGCATTAGAAATGGCCAGCGCGTTCTCGTCGAAGCTCGGCTTCAGGGTGCGATATTTGTGAAGTTGAAAGCTCCGACCATGCATTCCGATGCGGCGCTGCCAGAAGAATACCGGCGAGCCTATGTCCATGAGGACCAAAAAAGCGGTCAGGACGAAAAACGGCGTGAGCAAAATTATCAGCGCGAGCGAAATGACGAAGTCGATGTATCGCTTGAACACGAAATAGCGGCGTGCAGGGGCGAACTGGATGGCGATCGGGGCGGGCGGAGCATCAGTGCGAGGGAGGCCGCTGTGCAGATCACGGAGGCCGACGAGATCGGGAATGAAGGCGACCTGCACACTGTGCTGCGTGCCCACCGCGTGCAACTCGCCGCGAAGCTCGTCGCCCAATTTGTCGGAATCGAACCCCACAAGCACCCGTTGAACGTGGATGCCATGGTCGAGATACTCCTGTACGAGCTGGCAGAGATGAGACGTTGGACCAAGCACTTTGACCCCGGCGGTCGATCGGCCGATCGTTTCGGGACGATCGTCCAGCACGCCGACGACGGCGTGCCGTGCCGAATAGGCCCGCAGCATTTCGATATATAGGGCTGCAAGCTTGTTGGAGCCGATGACGATCGTATATTCAGGTTCTGTCCTGCTTTGCTTCTCCGGCAGGCTGAGTTCTCTGTAGAACATTCTGACGAATGCGCGGCCGCACACGAGCGCAGCCCCGAGCACGAGTGCGTGGATCACCGGAGTCGAGCGCGGGATACCTTCGAGGCGTGTCGCGGAAAACAGGATAAGGAAGGTGAGGGCCTCGGCGAGAAGGACTGCCTTTGCAACCTCCAGCGCGTCGTGCACCGAGAACAGGTGCGTCAACCCGTCCCGTATCCGGAAGACAATGAATGCGATGGCGGACGCCAGAAAGGCGATCGCACAGTAAGTTGCCGCCGCAACGGGGTCGGAGTTCAGGACCTGGGCGCCCCTGACCCAAAGCGACAGCCACGGCGCCAAGATCGCGCACACGAGGTCAAAACGAGACAGCCGAACCGAAAACGAGGCGCGGGAAACCGGTAATCGCACGCGCATGTGACGCTCGCCCCCGAAATACTCCGCGTGTCGTCGGACGGTCCCCAGCCCGACATCCGTTTAGTACGAATCCCAAAGCGACTCAATTGCTTGTACAATCTAGCGGGTGTGTGCGCGCTGCGCGACCGATCAAATCTGCAAAGGTAAAAAAGGTTGACCGCGACCTCCATATCCAAGAAAGTGCACCGGCGGGTAGTAATTTCGTCAAATAGATCAAGGGGCTATGATGCCTTGGTGCCGAATGAGTGTGGCGGCGAGTCTGTGCGCCGTTATCCTCGCCTCGTTGGCGGTCGGGAACTGTGCCAACAATTCCTCGGGGGGATCGATGCCGTCCGCTGCCGGCGCGAGCGTTGGCTCGGACAACACGGTCGGAGATTTGGCTGCGGCAGATGGACGGACGGGAACCGGGACCGCCGTCGAAGATACATCGCAGGACTACAAGATAGCGCCACGAGACGTTCTGCAGGTGACCGTCTTCCAGGTCCCCGATCTCACTCGGACCGTCCAGGTGGATAATACCGGGTTCATAACATTGCCATTGATCAATACCGTCCGCGTCAGCGGCATGACCATGCGTCAGGCTCAGGACGACATCACGAATCGTCTAGAAAAGTCCTATCTAAGGTCGCCTCAGGTAACGCTCAGCCTCTTGAAGTCGGGGCAGCGCGTCACGGTCAATGGCGCGGTCAAGACGCCGCAGGTGATCACTGTGGATGGTCAACTGACCTTGAGCCAAGCCATTGCGCAGGCCGGCGGGACCAATGACGAGGTGGCGAATTCCGAGCGGGTTCACGTGGCCCGCGTGTCGAGCGGCCATGTCAGTGACGACGTATTCAACTTGCAAGACATTCAGGCTGGCAAGGCCTCGGACCCCGCGCTACGAGGAGGCGACATCGTTGTGGTCGAGCAGTCCCAGGCCAAAGTTGCCTTTAAAAACATCAAGGATCTGCTGCCGTTCGCCGTTCTGGGATCAATCGCCTCCGACGCACGCCTGAAGCGGAATATTCGCCCGCTTTATGTCAGGGCCGACGGCATCACAGTCTATCGTTATCGGTATAATTGGAGCGATATCGTCTATGTGGGCGTAATCGCTCAGGAAGTGGAGCGCATCAGGCCCGATGCGGTTGTGCGCGGCGTCGACGGGTTCCTGCGGGTTAGGTATCAACGCCTCGGCATGGACATGGAGACATGCAAGGTGTGGATGGCCATGCGCGGGCCCTCGCAGCAATCGGTCGATTGTTTCGCTCCTTCGGCCGGGCATCTCGCCCAGAACGCCTCCCGCTAGGCCTGGATCGTGATTGATCTCCATTGCCATTTGCTACCGGGGGTGGACGATGGAGCGAAGGACATCGAAACCGCCATTGAGATGGCGAAGATTGCCGTAAGTGACGGTATTCGCGCTATTGCCTGCACGCCGCACATCATGCCGGGCGTCTACGATAATCAAGGCCCCGACATTCGAATGCGGGTCAGTGCCCTGCAGATGGCACTCGAAAAAGAAGGGTTGCCGCTGAAGCTCACCTTCGGCGCCGATGTGCACGCGGCTCCCGACCTTCCCGCTCGTTTCAAGAATGGAAGCGTTCTGACCATTCATGACACGCGTTATTTCCTATTCGAGCCGCCACATCACATCGTCCCTCCGAGATTGGAGGACAATGTCTTCAATTTGCTGGCGGCCGGATTTGTGCCAATCCTGACCCATCCGGAGCGTTTGACCTGGATCGAGAGGGCCTACGACCTGATCCGGAAGCTGGCGCATGGCGGGATGCTGGTTCAGCTTACCGCGGGCTCGCTGACGGGCTTTTTTGGGCGACGGCCCAAATATTGGGCAGAGAGGATCCTGGACGAGCGCTTCTGTCACATTTTGGCAACAGATGCCCATGATCCTGAGCGGCGAAGGCCGGAGCTTTCGAAGGCGCGGGACGCGGCCGCCGCGCGTCTGGGCGCCGACGAGGCGATGAACCTCGTCTGGAACAGGCCCTTAGGAATTCTAAACAATTTGCCGCCAGCGGAGCTTCCGAGTATACCGGTCGCGCCTGACACAACCAGGGCCGGAGGCGACGGACTTCTTGGGTTTGTTCGTCGTCTTCTCCCTAATTGATCCGTTTTTTGGGTCCAGGATTTTCGGAAGGGGGACGGAGGCCTATTATGCCGACTCCCACGAATATGCAGGCGGTTCGGGTGCCGAAGCACCCGGACTGCGGTAGCTTGGATTGATTGGTGATCCTCGCGATTGAACGGCTTGTTGGCCGAGAGGCCGCACCCGAGGGCAGCGCATGAACGTGCCGAAACCGAGCTTCGATGCCGATAACTCAGCCGCAGGTTTGCCCTCGGTTGGCAATCCCGGCATTGCGCCGGCAATTCCCGGCGGAGGCGCCTATCGCGGGATCAGCGGCTACCCCGACTTCGGCCAGACGGAAGACAAGATCACCGATTATCGCCGCCTGTTCTTCGATGGTCTCGGTCTCGCGCTCAAGTATCGCTGGTGGATCAGTGGAATTTGTGCGGCAGCGTTGCTGGCCGGAATCGTCATTACGTTTTCGATGACCCCGATCTATCGGGCGACGGCCGTGATCGAAATAGATCTCACTGCAGCCAAGGTGGTCAAGGTCGAGAGCGTGGCCGACCAGCGCGGGTTCGGCACGGAGATGCGATTTTATCAAACGCAGTATGATCTTTTGAAGAGCCGGTCGCTCGCGCAGCGAGTGGCGACCGATTTGAACCTCGGGGCGGAGCCGACCTTCCTCAATCCGCCGGTCTCGGCCTGGCAGAGGCTCAAGCAAATCATCTGGGGGGCGCCAAAGCAGGCGGCAGGAACGCTTGAACAGAATCGTGCGCGTGCAGCTGCAATGGTCCAGGGCGGGGTGACGGTTCAACCCGTGCCGAATTCCAGCCTTGTTCGCGTTTCCTACGATAGTTCGAGTCCGGTCTGGGCGCAGAAGGTTGCGGATGGCATCGCTGACAGCTTCATGTCC
>CAYYDL010000645.1:0-3791 GCA_964470545.1 uncultured Hyphomicrobium sp.
CCACGTGTCACTCTGCGCGTGCGCCCATCGGGACGATCCGGCCCACGACGCAACTGCGATCACAAGATAGATCGCAGCGCCAATCCACCCGGATTTCTGACGCCCCCCACGCAACATTTAAACGCAACGCTGTTAGCGCAACATGACTATTATTCCTGTTGATCATAAGCTCGCACAAACCAGTCATCGTCAAGAAGAACAAAGATGAACTCGGTTAACAATTTTCGATCTCAGAAAAGAGAGACCAGTACTTTTCCGTGCTGTTTGTGCATCGCAGTAGCAACTGCGCAGGAGCGTTTGATTTTGCTCAAACAGCTTCTCGTCCCTTCATGTTACCGGCCGCACAAATCTGTGAACTGCAGCAGCGTTGGCGCCATGCTAATGATTAAAAAACGAGCGCAAGCCCTTCAGAGCGCGTTCTGAGAAACCAGTTTCCGGGCGGCAGAGCTGTACAAGTAATTTGTGTCTGGGAGGACGCATCATATGTCAGAGGACGCGGAAGCCCCCGCAAGGAATACTTCTCTATACCTTCCGTTCTTTCAGTATATCTTCGAAGCGGCCGATATAACATCCTATTGGTGGCAGCCGCTTCTGAAATCTATCGGTCGAACGCAACTTGAATTTGCAGGTCTGCAAGCTCGACAGACGCGGGCGCTGGTGCATTGGTCACATCGCGTCGCACGGGCGACGACTCCTGCCGAATATCTCGCAGCAAATGCCCAACTCTGGGAAACGACCGTCGAGCAATATGTCGACGCCGCTCCACGAGTCGCGGCGGCTGTCGAGACGGCCGCCGAAGCGGTTGCGCCACCAACTGTTCACAAGCTCCCGCAAGCCATGCCTGCGCGCGACACGCTTATCCTTTTGGATCGCGGCGGCACGCCTGAGCCGGAACGCAAGGTCGCCTGACAATCGCGTTCACTGCGGAGATCTCGGATCGCAAAGCGAGCAGTGTGCGCACAACACTGCGAGCGCCCCTTCAGTTCAGTTCTTTCAGGGCGTCTGCGAACCCCTTGAGTGAGATCGGGATGCCGATCCCAGCCTCCTCGGTTTGGAAAATGATGAAGATCGCGGTTTTCCCGGTCTTGAGCTGCTCGATCAATGGGTCTTCGACAACGACCTGCGCGTAGCACGCGAAGCTGTGGCAACGGAGAAATGGTGCGTGCCCGACATCCTTGTTGTCGATCTTGAGACCTAGTCCCGGCGGCAGCAAAACTCCCAATGGTGCGAAAACCCGGAGAACGCGGGTGCCGTTCGAGAACTTTTGGAAATAGACCGTCAGGCCGATGTTGTTCTTGTCCTCGGCGGTGACGCTCTGAACGAGGGCGCAGACCGGGTTCTTTGCCCCTGGCGGCGGATCTTTGCATACGACCTGCCAATCGCCGTACTGCGCCTTGACGGTTCCTTCCGGCGCGTCGACGGCAAACGCCGCATTGTCCATGCCGAGCATCAGGATGGCCTGCGCAACCGCGAACAAAAGAGTGGCGGTTCGGCTCCAGATCAGGGGCCGATTGCTACGCCTGTTCCGTCGGACTGGCCGCTGCGGCGTAATGGAGCCTTCGTTTGAGGAGCCCGGCTTTTCGAGTGACAATCGGCTGTCCTTGATTTCGCGGGCGAGGCCCGTGGAACGGAATGCAACGGCGGAAGACCGCGCTTCGTCGACCATGAATTCGGCCGAATTCTGTCGCGGCAAGGGAGTGGCCATCGATCGGGAAGAGTCATTGATTCTCTGAGATTCGCTGACCTCGCGCATGGTTTCGCGAATAAATGACGCAGAAAACTTGACTTGAGACACGCGATTGGATTGTGCTCTTTATCAACCCGTCTTAACAAATCGATGAGGCATTCGGTCCAAGGGTCGCCGGACCGTCCTCGGCTGGGAGCCGGGCAATAAGCAAATAGGAACTTGGTCGCGAAAACGACGCGCCAAGTCAGGTAGGGAGGCTGTCGAACCAGCGGGAACTGGGGCGACAAACTGGGAGCGAAGGAATGTCTAAAAGGATGTTTGGCGCGGTTGCCGCATTGGCAGCCGCGTGCTTGGCGATCGTCCTCAGCGGCGCGACGCCCGCGTTGGCGGGGCTCGGTCAGCCGACGGACGGTGAGCTTGGGCTCCAGCTCTCGGCCTCGCCGATCATGGACGAGATCACGACTCTCTTTAACGTGGTCAACATTGTCATCACCATCATCGTCCTTTTCGTTCTCGCGTTGATGGTTTGGGTGATGTTCCGCTTCAACGAGAAGAGCAATCCAGTTCCCTCCCGCACCACCCACAATACCTTCCTTGAAGTCGCCTGGACGATCGTGCCGATCCTGAATCTCGTCGGCATTTCGATCCCGGCTTTTCACCTCCTCTTCAATCAGTACACGTTCCCGAAGGCTGACGTGACGATCAAAGCCACCGGCAACGCCTGGTTCTGGGAGCACGAGTACGTCGACGATAAAGTGACCGTCACGTCGAACATGGTCAACGACGAGGACATTCTCAGGGCAAAACTGGGAGACGACGCGTTCGACAAGAAATATGGTTCCCTCGACGGGGCGGCGCTTCATAACGCCTTGTATCAAGACTCCCTTCCTGTCTGGGCTGAGGACAAGAAGCTTCGCCGACTTGCCGTCGACCAGGAAATCGCAGTTCCCGTAAACAAGGTCGTGGTTGTTCTCGTCACATCGAATGACGTCATCCACTCGTGGACAATTCCGTCATTCGGCGTGAAGCAGCAGGCGGTTCCTGGACGGACGGCGGCAGTCTGGTTCAAGGCCACCAAAATCGGATCTTACTTCGGTCAGTGCTCGGTGCTCTGCGGTAAGCTTCACTCGGGCATGCCGATCGCTGTTCGCGTTGTCGAGCAGCCGGTCTATGATGCCTGGATGGCTGCGTTGAAAGCCAAAGATCGAAAGAAGGCTCAGCAGATCCTCGACGCGGATACGGCAAGTAGGGTCGTCATTCAGCAGTCAGTGGCACAGGCGCAGTAACAGCCGTTCACCGCCGGTTGCGGACGTGGGTCCGCCCGGCACGTATTCGACAATAAGAAGATCAAAGCAAACTACCGGGACAAGGGCTCTACGAAATGGGAAGCACGGCATACGCAGCGGGTGAGGATCACGATCACGCCCCGCCCTTCTTCAAGCGCTGGTTCTTTTCGACCAACCACAAAGACATCGGCACGCTTTACCTGCTGTTCGCGATCTTCGCGGGCTGCATAGGCGCCTTCCTCTCGGTCATGATGCGGTTGGAGCTTCAGGAGCCGGGCCTCCAGTATTTTGCAAACGAAGGCGTCTACAACGTCTTCGTGACCGCCCACGGCTTGATCATGGTGTTCTTCATGGTCATGCCCGCCATGATCGGCGGCTTCGGCAACTGGTTCGTGCCTCTGATGATCGGCGCGCCTGACATGGCGTTCCCACGCATGAACAACATTTCCTTCTGGCTTTTGCCGGCAGCCTTCACGCTGTTGTTGATCTCGCTCTTCGTTCCGGGAACTGCGGATGCGAATGGCGTCGGTACCGGCTGGATCATCGTGGCCCCGCTCTCGAGCAAGATCGGCCATCCGGGTCCGGCAGTCGATTTCGCGATCCTTTCGCTTCACCTTGCTGGCGCATCCTCGATCCTTGGCGCCATCAACTTCATCACCACGATCTTCAACATGCGCGCCCCCGGCATGACGCTGCACAAGATGCCGCTCTTCGCCTGGTCTGTGCTCGTAACGGCCTTCCTGTTGCTCTTGTCGCTTCCCGTTCTGGCCGGCGCCATCACGATGCTGCTGACGGACCGCAACTTCGGCACGACGTTC
>CAYYDL010000646.1:0-4499 GCA_964470545.1 uncultured Hyphomicrobium sp.
GAACCGCCCCTTCGGCAGGAAATGCGATCCCATCCAGCCCGGCCATAACGGCGTAAGCATCGACGATACGTCTGTGCATACCCGCCGGACGCGCGCAGCCTAAAAGAACTTGCTTCTCGCGGAGCCGCCGTCGCGCTTCCAGAAATATCCGCCCAACTGCGTGCGCGTCAGGCGTCACGAATTTTCCGGCCCTTGCGAAGAAAGGCATAAGAACGACGAGAACGAGCGACTCGATCTCGTGCCGGGCGCAAATATCGAGCGCTGTCTGCTCTCCCAATATTTGCCCATAGTGGAGACCGATGACGATGTGCGGCACGACCTTCATTTGGGTACTGCAGAGAGCGGCTAGAGTTTTCTCGAAATCGGCAACCGGCCGGTCGAGATGGTAGACGTCCCGGATGGTCTCCTCCGCTCCGATCACATCCATCATCGCCGTATCGACGCCTGCACTCTCCATAAGCTTTGCGCGACGCTCATCGATCAACGCAGAGTGAATCGCAATCTTCAGATGAGGAAAGTCGCGCTTCAGTTTCTCGAGCACCGGGTAATACCGCTCGTATTTGATTTCATTCCTGCGATTGGAACCGCCGGAGAGTAAAAATCCGCGCAAGCCCTGCAATAGAATGAGATCGCGCACCTTCTGGTCGAGCATTTCGGGGGTTGTCGCGGGGATCATCGGCTCGAGAATCTTCGCCTGGCAGTGATCGCAATCCAATGCGCATGCGCTTCCCGTGACCGAAAAAGCCGGAAACGAGTTCTTGTTGCAGCCCTTCACATCGTCGGTGGCATACGATTTGAATGTGGGCGTTGAAAAGCGAATCGGTCGGATAAGCGTCGTCTCTTCGTCTGCCTCGAACTGCTCGAGGAGATCGCCGTCAAAGTCCGCGTCTTCAAGCGCATCGACTTCCTGCAGCAGACCGATCCAGCGCATGCCCTGCTTTCCCCGACGAACGCTGCGAAGTCCAGCGCCAAACATCTACATATTCGAATTATAGAATATATGAGCGCGTATTGTTGCGCAAGTCAACCTGATCGCTTCAAGGCGCGATCAGGCTCAGGCATATTTCCAAACCGTGTTTTGCGCGGTGCGGCTAGCAAATCGGCGCAACGATTTCGGCGTGGACACTGCGGAACAGGTGCGCAGAGGAGTCGTGCTAGTTTCGCGAACCCCGGGACGCGCCCGCGCAAAAGTGTTTGTGAAGCGTCGCAATAACTTCTCGTGCCGGAGCGCTTATCAACGAATATGAAACGAAATAGCCTTTGCGTTCGGCCCGCACGAGTCCATCGAGACGGAGTCTGGTCAAATGTTGCGAGACCAAGCTCTGCCGTGCACCAAGCACCTCGCAAATTTCGCTGACCGTCTTATCGCCGTCGATGAGAAGACAAAGAATCGCCAACCGGTGCGTGCTTCCCAACGCGCGGAGCAGGTCGGTCGCACGGCCCGCCGCCTCCTGCAATGACGAGAAGGCAGAAGCGCGCGTTCGGGTTCTTCGCACGCGCACAGCTTTAGTTTGCGATTTCGCGGTTGTCATGATGAGCGAACCAAGGCATCGGGCCTGACGGGGAGCGGCCATCATTATCAATAATAATCATCCCCGGGAATCAAGGTATTCCATACGTTGCGGACCATGCAATCGCATCGGTTGCCACGTCCAAACGCTGGATAAGCTCGCACGTATTTGACCTTGACCGGTGCCGTCGGTTGCGATTTATATGCAAATATTAGAATATTACAATTCGAGATGGCCGCACGACTAACGTGCTTGGGAACTGCGCTCGGCTAAACGCAAAGGCGCCGGGGGCTCCGCCAGCTCTGGTGAAGATCTATCGGGTGGGAAATGCACGAATTTATCGCCAGCAACGCGCCAACAGCCATCGCGATTGGAGGTCTCGTCATCGGCTTCGTCTTTGGGTGGATCGTTTTCCGGACGAATTTTTGCACGATGGGGTCGATCTCCGACTTCATGTCCTTTGGCGATTTCCGGCGCTTTCGTGCTTGGATATTAGCAGCGGCGGTCGCCCTCATCGGGGCGCAACTGCTGAACGCCTACGGGGTCGTCGATCTTGGTCGGTCGATGTATCTGTCATCACGCCTCGACTGGTTCGGCAATATCGTCGGCGGTTTCCTGTTCGGTTTGGGAATGGTTTTCGCGGGCGGCTGTGCAAGCCGTAACCTCGCCCGCGCCGGTGGCGGAGATCTCCGCTCACTGATCGTTCTGCTCGTTATCGGCCTCTTCGCGTACATGACCATCGGCGGCCTTCTTGGTCCTATTCGTGCAGACCTTGCGGCGCGAACCGCATTCGATTTCTCGGCGTTTGGCACAGCGAGTTTCGGTGACGTGCTGGCGCGCTTAGCGAATCTCGATCACGGCAAAGCGACAATGATCGCAACTTTTGCCATCGCCGGAATCGCTATCATCTACTGCTTCAGCGACCCGGAGTTTCGTCGTTCGCCGACACATATCCTTGCTGGGCTGGGCATCGGGCTGTGCGTCGTCGCAGCCTGGGCCTTGACCGGATTGGCCTTCGACGAAATGGCAGAGCAGCCGATTGTGCCGCTGTCGTTGACGTTCGTCCGGCCGGCCGGCGACACAATGGAATGGTTTCAACGCTTTACAGCTGCTCGGATCCCGGCGTTCGGGGTCACATCGACACTCGGCGCTTTGCTCGGTGCCTTCGTCGCCGCGGTGATGAGCGGCCGCTTCAAGCTTGCCACGTTTGCAAGTCCGAGCGATACGCTGCGCAATCTTTTCGGCGCAGCGCTGATGGGCATTGGCGGCGTCATGGCTCTTGGATGCACGATCGGTCAGGGCGTCACGGGTGTGTCGACGCTTGCGATCGGATCTTTTCTGACCCTTGCGGCGATCATCACGGGCGGAATGTTTGGCATCAAACGCATGGAAGCTATTCTTCTAGCGGAAATATAAGACGGGGGGTGGACTGAACATGGATGACGAGACCTGCGACCTCCCCAAACCGAGCGAACCGGTTGTCTTGTCCGAGCACATGTGGGTCGGGCCGGCGCCGAAGCCAGGTACGCTGCAGCGTTTGTCGAATGGCGGCTTTCGTTCAATCATCAACAACCAGCCGGATACGGACGACGGTCTGCTCATGTCAAGTAGCGAAGTCGCTGCAGAGGCGGAAGCCATCGGCCTCAGCTATCTGCACATCCCTATCGAGGGCCGCAATCCGCTCGAAAAGGACGTTCGGAGTTTCAGCGAAGCGCTTGCCACAATGCCCCGGCCCATTTTCGCGTATTGCCGAACCGGTGGCCGTTCGGCATCGCTGTGGGCCATGGCCAGCGTTGGAGATATCGATACCGAAACGCTAATCGCCCAATGCCGCCGGATTGGCTTTGACATCTCTGGCCTGCGCGCGAAAATGGACATGCGGCGTGAGATGCTCGCCGAAGGCGATTTGGAGGATTGACGTTTTACGCCGGCGCCATAGTTCCAAGAATGCCGACGATAGCAATTACCACAACGCCCAAGGCGGCTTCGATCAAAGCGTTACGCCGTATGGCCGCTATCGCGTTCCGTCGCAATCGCTGCGGCATGAGAACGAAGCGGTTGATGCCAGCGATGACGATCATCATGGAAAAAAAGACCAATTTGAGCAGGAGCAAGCGGCCATAGCTTGACGAGAAGAGCAACTCAACGCTGCCGACAAGATTCGCTGCATTTATGAGTCCCGTTGCGGCGATGAGAAGAACGGCGGTCGTCGCCGCATTGGAAAAGCGCTCCGTGATATCGCCGCTGCGACCGATGGATTGCGACGATATCTCCTTTTCCAGCATTTGCAGATAAAGAGCGTATGGCAAAAGCCCTCCCAACCAAACGCTTGCTGCCATAAGATGAAGAACATCGGCAACGAGATGTATGTCACCGGGTAGACCGGGCTCCGAAGCCGCATGGCCACCGAAAGCCAATCCCCCCACAAGCACGACCGCCAACGCTATTGTCAGGAGCTTGAGAAAAGCATTCGCGCGCTTCGGAGCGACCTCGATGATGGCGAGCGACACGCTTGCGCACCCTCGCAAGAGCCACGCCATACCGAATTGCATGGTCAGCAGCATCACAGCAGTTCCGTTGGAGATTGCCGCTGCAAACGATGTGTCACTAATCGACGCGGCGATAGCGAGGAACCAGCACAGCCCGGAAACGAACGTGACCGCTAGGCTTGCCCAGAAAATACGAGCAAGGGTACGCTGCAATAGCGGCATGCCCTGAACCCGCAGAATGAATATGCGGAAGAATATAACGCCCGCCGCCTGAAGGGTTGCGAGAAAATGTATCGCGCGCCAAAAGATCAGCGAATCGTTCACGCTTAAGCCTCAGCTCATTTTCCGACGTGGAATTTGAAACTTCCGTGAGTCTTGTGGGTATCGAGCGAGAGCGCATGCCACTGGACTGTGTACGTTCCGGCCGCGAGTGCCTTCAGGCCGACTCGCATCGTGCTTCCAGACACCGAACTCCCGGTATCGACGCGCGTGCCTCCCG
>CAYYDL010000647.1:0-1746 GCA_964470545.1 uncultured Hyphomicrobium sp.
ATGAAGATCGTATCGCTTGCGCCGGAGGTCCTCTGATGTCGGCTTTTAAGATCAAGAAGGGCGACAAAGTCGTCGTTCTCGCCGGCCGCGATAAAGGCAAGAGCGGTGAGGTGATCCGGATTTTCCCGAAAGAGAACCGCGCCCTCGTTCGCGGCGTCAACATGGTGCGCCGCCATCAGCGCCAGTCCGCGACCCAGGAAGGCGGCATTATTTCCAAGGAAGGTCCTATCGACCTGTCGAACATCGCGATCGAGGACCCGAAGGACGGCAAGCCGACGCGCGTCGGTTTCAAGATCCTGAACGACGGCAAGAAGGTCCGCATCGCGAAGCGCTCGGGCGAGCAGATCCCGGAGAAGAACTAGGCCATGGCTAAAGACACGACAAAGGGCGCCAAGCCTCAAGGTGGTTCGCCTCAGGGCGCCGGCGAGGCAAAGAAGGCGAAGGCCGACAAGAAGGCCGCTGCGGCAGCCCCGCGCGAGCCGGCTGCACCGCGCCCGGCCGACTATAAGCCGCGCATGAAGGCGCATTACGAGAAGGTCGTCCGCAACGCTCTGAAAGAGAAGTTCGGCTACGCGAACGTGATGCAGATTCCGAAGATCGAGAAGATCGTGCTCAATATGGGCGTCGGCGAAGCCGTCAACGATCGCAAGAAGGTCGAGACCGCTGCCGCCGATCTGGCTCTTATCGCTGGTCAGAAACCGGTCGTGACGCGCGCCCGCAAGGCGATCGCGACCTACAAGGTCCGAGAAGGCATGGCGATCGGAGCCAAGGTGACGCTTCGTGGCGATCGCATGTATGAATTCCTCGACCGCTTCGTCACGATCGCGCTGCCGCGCGTGAAGGACTTCCGCGGCTTGAACCCGAAGAGCTTCGACGGCCGCGGTAACTACGCGACCGGCCTCAAGGAGCATCTCGTGTTCCCCGAGATCGACTACGACAAGGTCGACAACGTATTGGGCCTCGACGTGATCGTATGCACGTCGGCCAAGACAGATGATGAAGCCCGCGAATTGCTCAAGGGCTTTAATTTCCCGTTCCGTAGCTAGAGGACCTCGGCACAAAGCCGAAAGGCCTTTGGAGGAGAAGAAATGGCAAAAGTCAGTTCGATCGAAAAGAACAACCGCCGGCGTAAGATGGCAGCCGAGCAGGCCCCGAAAAGGAAGCGCCTGAAGGAGCTTGCCAAGGACAAGACCAAGACGCCCGAAGAGCGATTCGCGGCGCGCTTGAAGCTTGCCGAAATGCCGCGCAACGGCTCGAAGGTTCGCATTCGCAATCGCTGCGAGATCACCGGCCGCCCGCGCGGCAACTACCGCAAGCTCAGGATGTGCCGTAACCAGCTCCGCGAGCTGGCGAGCCAGGGCCGCATCCCGGGTATGACCAAGGCGAGCTGGTAAAAGGAAGCATCAATGTCCGTGAATGATCCGTTGGGCGATATGCTGACCCGCATCCGGAACGCACAGATGCGTCGCCGGCCGAAGGTCGCAACTCCCGCTTCGAGCCTTCGGGCCCGTGTCCTCGACGTTCTCGCCGAGGAAGGCTACATCCGTGGCTACAGCCGCGTCGAATTGAAGGGCGAACTTCCGCAGTTCGAGATTGAGCTCAAGTATTACAATGGCCAGCCGGCCATCCGTGAGATCGAGCGTATCTCGAAGCCCGGCCGCCGCGTCTATTCGCCGGTAAAAGGAATTCCGACGGTCGCCAACGGTCTTGGCGTTGCCATCCTGTCCACGCCGAAGGGCGTCATGT
>CAYYDL010000648.1:0-1874 GCA_964470545.1 uncultured Hyphomicrobium sp.
GACTTGTTGGCGAGGCAGCCTTGGATGGCACTTGTTGATCTCGTTGAGGAGCAAAGTGGCTTCGTGGCTCAACCCGACATTTGCCCGTATGATTTTGAGCGTGTCTGCAAGTGCCGGCTCTACACCGATTGCCGATAGAAAGTCCGCAATTAAGTTTCCGCCGACAAACCGGTCTTCGGAAAAGACTCGGATGTCGACATTTTCTCGGCCGAAAACACGGATGAAAGTCTCGATCCGGTCGTACTGGGGCAGTGGCGGGTTGGCGGCGAGCTCGTCGAAGGTCCAACCAAGGCGAACATATTGCTGGAATACGCTGTTGATATACGAATAAGGATCGCGCACGTACACGATGATGCGGAAGTTCAGTGCGAATGGCGAGAGTTTTTCCTTGAGGGCGACGACTTCCGGCTTTCGCAGCTTGGACAACCCTTCGCCGGAGATGACAACGCGGCTGCAAGTGACATTGGCCAGCTCCGCTCTAATCGCATGATCGGTGTCGTCGTTGCGCTGGCGTCCTTCGGCTTCGCTATTGGCGTTCGTCAACCGCCTCCAATTGAACAGACTCATACGTCGTCGGACGAGCGGAAACAGCGCATTTGTATGATTGGCGCAAACTCCGAGATAATGGACGTCGTGAGCGCGTAACTGCTCTCGGTTTTCGAACATCGTCGTCTGGATCGAAGTCGTTCCGGTCTTGTGCAATCCGATATGGATGTAGATATTTGCTGGCATCTTGAACGGTCGCTCCCGGCGGTGGCTTGTTTTAGCCTACTCCGTTAACGATCAAAAGAACGCGGGAGCGGACGACGCGGTGCCCGCGCCGCGCGTCATTCTGGAGACTGCACTTCATGGCCGAGACGAATTTCGACATCATCATCATCGGTTCCGGCCCTGGCGGCTACGTCACCGCGATCCGCGCCGCGCAACTTGGCTTCAAGACCGCAATCGTCGAGCGCGCCTATCTCGGCGGAATCTGCCTGAACTGGGGCTGCATCCCGACCAAGGCACTGCTGCGGTCGGCCGAAGTGTTCCACATGCTTCAGCATGCCAAGAACTACGGGCTGTCGGCCGACAACGTGACCTTCGACCCCGCCGCCGTAGTGAAGCGCTCGCGTGGTGTGTCGAAACGCCTGAACGACGGCGTCGGCTTCCTGATGAAGAAGAATAACGTGTCGGTGATCTGGGGTGAGGCAACCATCGATGCGCCCGGCAAGGTCACGGTGAAGGCGGCGAAGGCCGAGGCGCCGAAGGGCGCGCTCGGCGCCGGCAGCTACCAGGCCAAGCACATCATCATTGCGACCGGTGCGCGGCCGCGCGCGCTGCCCGGGCTCGAAGGTGACGGCAAGCTGATCTGGACCTATTTCGAGGCGATGGTGCCGCCGAAGATGCCGAAGTCGCTGCTGGTCGTCGGCTCCGGCGCGATCGGTATCGAATTTGCGTCGTTCTATCGCACGCTCGGCGCCGAAGTGACGGTCGTCGAAGTGCTGCCGCAGATCCTGCCGGTCGAGGATGCTGAGATCGCGGCGTTCGCGCGCAAGAGTTTCGAGCGCCAAGGCATCAAGATCATGACCGGCGCGAAAGTCGCCAAGCTCGACAAGAAAGCGGACAGCGTCGTCGCCACCATCGACGACGGCAGCGGCAAGATGCAGACCATCGAGGCCGAACGAGTCATTTCCGCCGTCGGTGTGGTCGGCAATATCGAAGGGCTCGGGCTCGAAAAGCTCGGTGTCAAAACCGAGCGCGGCACCATCGTCATCGACGGCATGTGCAAGACCAATGTGCCGGGCATCTACGCGATCGGCGATGTCGCCGGCGCGCCGATGCTGGCGCACAAGGCCGAGCACGAGGGCGTCATCACGGTCGAAACCATCGCG
>CAYYDL010000649.1:0-1834 GCA_964470545.1 uncultured Hyphomicrobium sp.
CCGCGACAACGCTCAGCTCTCGGGCTTCGAGCAGGTCATGGCGGAGACCGGCATCGCAGTTGCGGCGGCGCGGCTTGAAGCCGTGGCGGCGATGCGGGCTATCGTCGAGAAGCGGCGTGCGCGCGATCCCAATTCGGCGTTTCCCTGGTCGGCGTTCCGGCTCCAAGGCGCGATCGAGGACGATCTCAGCCGCATGTCAGCGGTCGAAGCGGAAGATTTGTATGCGAAGACATTGCGCGAAACGCGCGAGCGTGACCGAGGCGCTGGGCGGACGCTCGACGGCCCGCACCGTTCCGATCTCATTGTCGAGCACGGACCGAAGGCGCTCGAAGCCCGGCATTCCTCGACCGGAGAGCAGAAGGCGTTGCTGCTCGGCCTCGTTCTGGCTCACGCAGAGCTCTTGACGGAGCGGCAGGAGGGGGCGGCGCCGATCCTTCTCCTCGACGAAATCACGGCCCATCTCGATGTGCATCGGAGAGCAGCGCTGTTTCAGGAAATCCTGCGGCTTGGAGCCCAGGCCTGGATGACGGGCACCGATGCGGAGGCCTTTTCCGCAGTCGCCGGATCGGCCCGATTCTGGGGGGTGAACGATGGAAAGATCGAGCCCCTCTCATAGGGTCTTCAAGAGAGACAAACAGCCACATCCAAAACGCTGAAAAACAAAGGCTTTTTGGCCTCAAATTCTGTCGATTTTCTGCGGCTTTCCGGGGCGATTTGTGCTATACGAAAAGATCGAATTTCCGCCCCCTGAGAAAGCCCCAAAATGAACGCTCAACCGCTCAAGAAAACGCCCGCCGAGGACTACGGCGAAGACAGCATCAAGATGCTGAAAGGGCTCGACGCGGTTCGAAAACGCCCCGGCATGTACATCGGCGACACCGACGACGGGTCGGGTCTGCATCACATGATCTACGAAGTCGTCGATAACGCCATCGACGAGGTTCTCGCGGGCCACGCGAAATCGTGCATCGTGACGCTGAATCCGGACGGCTCGTGCACGGTGCGCGACGACGGACGCGGCATCCCGACCGGGATCAAGCGCGACGACGACCACGTGCCGAAGCGTTCGGCGGCGGAGATCGTGTTCACGGAATTGCATGCGGGTGGCAAGTTCGACCAGAATTCCTACAAGGTGTCGGGTGGTCTGCATGGCGTCGGCGTTTCCGTCGTCAACGCGCTGTCGACGTGGCTCAAGTGCCGGATCTGGCGGGACGGCAAAGAACACTTCATCGAGTTCCATAACGGCAACGCGGTTGCGCCATTGAAAGTCGTCGGCGACGCGGGCGAGGAGCGCGGCACGGAAGTCTCGTTCCTTCCGAGCACGGAGACATTCCACAACGTCACGGAGTTCGATTTCGCGACGCTAGAGCATCGCCTGCGCGAACTGGCGTTCTTGAATTCCGGCGCCAAGATCATTCTGACGGACGCGCGCCACGCCGACGTGAAACGCGAGGAGTTTCTTTATCAGGGCGGCACGGCTGCCTTCGTCCGCTACCTCGATCGCTCGAAGACGTCGGCGCTCGGCGAACCGATCATGATCCAGGGTGAGAAGGACGGCATTACCGTCGAGGCGGCGCTGTGGTGGAACGACAGCTACCACGAGACTGTACTTTGCTTCACAAACAACATTCCGCAGCGCGATGGTGGCACGCACTTGGCGGGTTTCCGTGGCGCGCTGACGCGCGTCGTCAACAAATACGCGGAAGAAACGGGCCTTGCGAAAAAGGAGAAGGTCATGCTTTCCGGCGACGATGCGCGCGAAGGTTTGACGTGCGTGCTTTCGGTAAAGGTTCCGGATCCGAAGTTTTCCTCGCAGACGAAGGACAAGCTCGTT
>CAYYDL010000650.1:0-1550 GCA_964470545.1 uncultured Hyphomicrobium sp.
TGAGTCTTTTCAGCCGCGAGAGGTTGGGGCGACGGAACGGTTTTTATGGCGCAGATGGCCTCGGCGGAGGCCATCACCATTGTAAGGCCCGCAATGATAATCCTTGCGGCCAGCCCGGAGACGGGTCGTACGGGGAAGCGAATTTGCGTTCCGGGATTTAGGCTTAGATGCATTGCTCCCCATTGGGGGAAACGCCCTACTTGCCCGATCTTGCGGCAGGCTTAACGAACGCCTAATCTTACGAGGCTTGCTTCGCGCGCAGCGATACCCCGTATTAAGGGGTGTTATGGATGCTGAGGCAAGCGGTTCAAGCCGGACGGGTGGCACGTGCGTGCGGCAAGACCGTGACCCATCGCCAGTATGGCATGAGTCCATTCCACGTTGATTTCCCGATCGAGGTGGGGATGCGCAGCACCGCACGGTGCCGCTCTCTTTCTTCGCAAACCAAGGCGAACGCATGTTCAAGGGTTCAATCACGGCGCTCATTACGCCGTTTCGCAATGGCAAGGTGGACGAGACCGCCTTCACGCGATTCATCGAGTGGCAGATTTCCGAAGGCACGCATGGTCTCGTACCCGTCGGCACGACTGGGGAAAGCCCAACGCTCGATTTCGACGAGCACAAGCGTGTCATTGAACTCGCAGTCACAACGGCGAAGAAACGTGTGCCGGTCATCGCGGGTACCGGCTCGAATTCGACTGATGAAGCCGTCGAGCTATCGCAATTTGCGGAGAAGGCCGGCGCCGACGCTGTGCTCATCGTGACGCCCTATTACAACAAGCCATCGCAGGAAGGGCTCTATCAGCACTTCAAGGCGATCAATGACGCGATCAACATTCCGATCATCATCTACAACATTCCAGGCCGCTCGATTGTCGATATGTCCGTCGCGACGATGGCGCGGTGCTACGAGTTGAAGAATGTGGTCGGCGTCAAGGATGCGACGGCTAACCTCGCGCGGCCGTCGCAGACCCGTGCTCTCCTCGGCCCCGAATTCTGCCAGCTTTCCGGCGAAGACGCGACGGCGCTGGGCTTCATGGCGCACGGCGGCGCGGGCTGTATCTCCGTGGCGTCGAATGTCGCGCCGCGGCTATGCTCCGACTTCCAGAATGCTTGCATGGCGGGCGATTTCAAGAAGGCGCTTGCCCTACATGATCGGTTGATGCCGTTGCACGAAGTTCTTTTCATCGAAACCAATCCTGCGCCGGTGAAGTATGCCGTTTCGCGGCTTGGTTTTGGAACGGCAGAGATGCGCCTGCCGATGGTGCCGCTCACCGAAGCATCTCGGCGTGCGATCGACAAGGTGCTGAGCGATCTCGATCTCGTAAGTGCGAAAGCCGCCGAGTAGGGACTGCTGGAAAGCGTTACATCATGGCCTCCAAACGCGACGACGGTACGACGCTTGTCGCCGAGAACCGTAAGGCGCGGCACGAGTATTTCATCACCGACAGCTGGGAAGCGGGCATCGCCCTTCTCGGGTCCGAGGTGAAATCGCTTCGCCGCGGCCAATCGAACATCGCGGAGAGCTACGCCTCCGTCGAGGATGGCGC
>CAYYDL010000651.1:0-2470 GCA_964470545.1 uncultured Hyphomicrobium sp.
GCCTCGAACGTCGAGCCGGCGTTCGGGGCGTCGCGATCCGGCTTGCCGCAGTTTCGTGCGATCCTCCACGTCAAGCACGATGGCGCGTTTCCGCAAGATGTCGCAACACCCGGCGAAGCCTCCGATATCGCCGCGCTCGTGGTGGAAGGACTGCGGCGCGCGCGCGATCAATATCAAGCGCGGGGAACGGTCCATCTCTTCCTGGCGGCGCCGGTGGGGCTCGCCTTCCTGATCGGACAATCGCTCAATACGGCCGGCCCGATCCAAACTTATGAGCATATTCCGGTCGACGCGGTCGGTGTTTACCAACCGGCCGCGCGCCTCGTGCCGACGATATAGGCCGGCTGATGAGCAAGACGCGGCAGCCCGATCCGCGCACCACAATGGAAATTGCGCAGGGTCTCTATGACCAACTTGTCGCCCTTCGTTCGCTGGATGACGTAGGCGCCGCTGTCGCTCTCAAACACATCGGGATGCTTGTCGACATTGCCGGCGATCTCCGTAGCGAAGACGGAACAACGCTTGCACTAGATTGGGCCAACGCACTTTCCGCGCGAAAACTTCGCGATTCCCAACGGGCCGTGCTTGAATATTTTATCGCCAATGCGTGGGATAACCGCAGGCAATTTCGTCACCGAGATGTATCAGCTGCATGGCTATGGGAGCAGCCCGAGTTGCTGGAGCAGATTTACCACCTCCGAGCGGCGGGCCAGTCAAAGGGCTTTGAGAAACTCGCGGAGGTGCGGCGCTGCCAGGTCCTGACGAACCTCGGAAATCAATTAAGCGCTGTTGGGCGCTTTGTCGATGCGCGCAGAACGTGGAACCGCGCGCTGTCAATCGATCCGCACTTCGGCATGGCTCTTGGCAATAGGGGCGCGGGGCTTGCCGACTATGCGCGCTCCCACTATGACGCTGGCCACCAAGCTGTTTTGCTTTATTTCGCGCATACCGATCTTAACGCGGCATTACTATCGACGGCGAGCTATCACGGTGAGAACCAGCAGGCGGCGCAGGCGTATTTTGCCGCGCAGAAGCAAGATATCGAAAAGGCGATACAAGTCGACCGTGTCAAGCGCTCGCTTAAGCTCGACGGCCACGGTCTCGGCAAGTCGGCCGACGAACGATCTTATCGCCGCTGGGCATTGAGGGAAGGCCTTTTTCTCAATCCGTTGAACGATCTAGGTCCTCACGCGATCGCTGCCCACGATATTTTGTCGCTGCCAGACCACACGACATCAATTGGTGAGCCGCCGACATTGATCGGTTTTTTCAATCAGATGAAACAGGAGTTTGTCTCGGCGCGGTGGCTCCTATACAAAGGATTGTATAGCAGAAGCGCTCATTTCTCAGATCACCATGTCGCGCTCTACAATACCCTCGACTATCCCACATATGGTCTCGCTATCGAAAAGATCAAAGCGGCGTACCGCATCGCATATTCACTCTTCGACAAGATAGCGTTTTTCGTGAATGACTATGCCAAGCTTGGCCTCGATCCTCGTCAAGTCTATTTTCGTACAATTTGGTATGAGAATCCGCGCGACGTCAAAAGCGGAATCCGCAAAGTGTTTGATCAATCGCGCAATTTGCCGTTTCGTGGCCTTTACTGGCTCGCGAAGGATTTGTTCGATCCTGCTTTACAAGACGTGATGGAGCCAGAAGCTAAGGCGCTTTACGCCATTCGCAATCATCTAGAACATAGTTATTTGAAGGTCCACGAGACTCTGAAGACGAAATCACAGAGGGCACACTACGACGCTGCGTGGTCCGATCGGTTGGCCTATTCGGTTCAGCGAAGCGATTTTGAAGACAAAGCAATTCAGCTGCTTCGGCTCGCACGTTCTGGATTGATTTATTTATGCTTAGGGATGCATCGCGAAGAGAGACGACGGTATCGAGGTAAAGCGGATTTGAAAGTGCCAATGATGTTGCCGCTGATGGACGACGGTTGGAAGAGGTGACGACGTGGGTACAGCCGTCGGGTTTGATACGGTAGACGTGACGTATGTGGTGGTCCGCCGCAAAAGCTACGGGATACATCTCTGATCGGGTCGCGCAACCCCGTACCAAGGGGGCGCTAAGCGGTTTTCGCCTAAATCCGCCAGTCCTTGAACGGTTTGACGCTTTCTCTGCACGCAATATGCACACCGAGAAAGATTGTCTTAGGCTTCGCCGTCGCCGTTTCACGATTTTGGATGTAACGGACCTGCCGAAGGAAGCGTTGGACAGTATTGACAAGCTATTGAATTAGGGCAGGGCCACTAGCACTCTTCTGTCCAACGCGACCAAATAAATTCAATGGGTTAGGTGCAATTTTCGGTCTCTCTTAATCAGCGGGTCGAAGGTTCGAGTCCTTCATCACCCACCATCCTCAATGAGCATATCTACGCGGAAACGGGGCACGCTTCCGGATATATGCAATCGTCTCCCATGCGGGAGAGAGAAATCAAATTTTCGCCAATATCTTACG
>CAYYDL010000652.1:0-2097 GCA_964470545.1 uncultured Hyphomicrobium sp.
GCTGCTCGTCTACGACGCGCTCGGATACGGCACCGATCATCCTCTTTACAAAACCGCGCGCGGTTCCATTGAAAAACTCGTCACCGTCAATGGCGATGAGGCCTACTGCCAGCCGTGCCTGTCGCCCGTGTGGGATACCGCGCTTTCGGCCCATGCGCTGATGGAAGTGGGAGGCGCCGAGGCGGAAGCAAGCTCGGACCGGGCGCTCCAGTGGCTGAAACCATTGCAGGTGCTCGATACCGTCGGCGACTGGGCCGCAACGCGTCCGAATATCCGTCCCGGCGGCTGGGCATTCCAATATGCAAATCCCTATTACCCCGACACCGACGATACCGCCGTCGTTGTCATGGCTATGGATCGTGCCATCGGCCGCGCGCAGCAGCCCGACAATTCCTATCGCGAAGCCATCGCGCGCGGTCGCGAGTGGATCGTCGGCATGCAGAGCAAGAACGGGGGCTGGGGCGCCTTCGACGCCGACAACACCTACGAATATCTCAATCAGATTCCGTTTTCGGATCACGGCGCGCTTCTCGATCCGCCAACCGCGGACGTGACGGCGCGGTGCGTCTCCATGCTGGCTCAACTCGGCGACCGGCGCGGACAAAGCTACGAACTCGACAAGGCCGTCGATTATCTCGAGCGGACGCAGGAGAAGGACGGTAGCTGGTACGGCCGTTGGGGCATGAATTACATTTACGGCACGTGGTCCGTGCTCTGCGCCCTCAATGCGGCCGGAGTCGATCCATCATCGAGCGTCGTGCGCAAGGCCGTAGATTGGCTTCTTGCCATCCAGAACACGGACGGCGGCTGGGGTGAGGACGGTGAGAGCTACAAACTCGACTACAACGGCTACGAGCCGGCGCCGAGCACGGCCTCGCAGACGGCGTGGGCGTTGATGGGCTTGATGGCCGCTGGCGAAATCGAAAATCCCGCCGTGAAGAGGGGCGTCGCATATTTGGCCGCGACCCAAGCCGCGGATGGCTTTTGGAATGAGAAGCGGTTCACCGCGACGGGCTTTCCCCGCGTCTTCTATCTGCGTTATCACGGCTATTCGAAATTTTTTCCGATGTGGGCCTTGGCGCGCTATCGCAATCTCAAGGCCTCGAACACCAAAGCCGTGCTCGTCGGGATGTAATGGCCTCAGGGATCGTCATCGCAGCGACAGGCCTCAAGTCGGAGGCGCGCATTGCCGAGCGCTCCCAAGGCGTGAAGGCTGTCATTGGCGGCTGTCGCGATCAACGTCTCACGGCATTTCTGCAGCAATCGATGAGCGACGGCGTCCGGGGCATCATCAGCTTTGGCATTGCCGGAGGCCTGAGGCCCGGCCTGAAGCCGGGGACGGTCGTCGTCGGCACATCTGTCATTCACAGCAGCGGACGGACGTATCAGCCCGACGCGCTCTGGAGCGACCGGCTGTTCGAAGCTTTGCCGAATGCCGAAAGCGGCCCGGTCGCAGGCTCGAGCACCATCATCGCGGATCGTCACGAGAAGCGTGCAATCTATCTCGCGTCGGGCGCGTTCGCTGCCGATATGGAAAGTCACCTCGTGGCTCAGATCGCGACGGAGTCCGGTTTGCCTTTCGCCGTCCTCCGCGTGATCGCGGATACGGCAAACCAAGGCCTGCCGCCCGCCGCTGTCAACGGACTCAATCCTGACGGAACGCCGAACATTTCTGGCGTACTGAAATCACTGTCGGCACAGCCAAGCCAGCTATGGGAGATCATCCGCATAGCTGGCGCAACGCGTCGCGCGATGAAGGCTCTATTCCGCTGCCACCGGCTTCTGGGCCCTGGCCTCGGCTGCGCTGATCTCGGCTAGCTTGTTCTCGACGTGGCGTGAGAACACGAACTCAGCGGGACGCTGCTTATCGAGCGGGATCTCGGGCGCCATCGGGCCATTCGTCTTCACGCCACGAAGGGCAACGGCCGCGATCTTCCAGGGCTTCTTGACCGCATCCATGACAGCAGTCGCTTCGAAGCCCGAGTGCACCATACAATCCGCGCACTTCTCGTAGTTGCCGGTGCCGTACTTGTCCCAATCGGTGCTTTCCATCAGCTCTTTGAAGGTCTTCGTGTATCCTTCGCCGAGCAGATAACA
>CAYYDL010000653.1:0-4920 GCA_964470545.1 uncultured Hyphomicrobium sp.
AGATACGTGCGATTGCCATGCAGCACACCCGGTGAACCACCGGTCATCGAAGCCGCATGACCGTTCTCGACATCAAGTCCGTGTCCCCCGGCCTCGATCCCGTACATCGCCACGTCCTTGTCATCCAGGAACGGATGGAAAATGCCGATAGCGTTCGAACCACCGCCTATGCATGCAACGAGCGTATCAGGCAACCGCCCTTCTGCGTCCATCATCTGTGCGCGCACTTCACGCCCAATGATCGCCTGGAAGTCGCGCACCATCGCCGGATAAGGATGCGGCCCCGCCGCTGTCCCGATCAGGTAGTACGTGTCTCGGACGTTCGTGACCCAATCACGCAGCGCTTCGTTCATCGCATCTTTTAAAGTGCCGGCGCCGGAGGTCACGGGATTGATCTTGGCGCCGAGCAGAGCCATGCGCGCAACGTTTGGAGCCTGCCGCTCGACGTCCGTCGCGCCCATGTAAATCTCACACGGCATGCCGTACTTCGCACACACCGTGGCCGTCGCCACACCGTGCTGACCTGCACCGGTTTCCGCGATGATGCGCGTCTTGCCCATGCGCCGCGCGAGCAGGATTTGTCCGAGGCAATTGTTGATCTTGTGCGAGCCCGTGTGATTGAGCTCTTCGCGCTTGAAATAGATCTTGGCGCCGCCGAGCTCGGCCGTCATGCGCTCGGCGAAATAAAGAGGGCTCGGCCGCCCGGCGTAGTGCAGATTGAGATTGTCGAGTTCGCGCTGAAAGTCCGGATCGGCCTTCGCAGCCTCATAGGCATGCTCGAGGTCGAGAATGAGGGGCATCAGCGTCTCGGCAACGAACCGACCGCCGAAGATGCCGAAAAAGCCCCGGTCATCGGGGCCGGTCGCATAACTGTTGAGCGCGGCTTCCGCCGCCTTTTTCGATTTGGTCGCCATAAAGGCCTCGTTTAGCCCTTGCCGCACAGCGCGCAAAAGGGACGCGTCACGACTGCTTAGCGGGCTTTGCCGCCTGAAGGAAGCGACGGATCCGCTCAGGATCTTTCACGCCGGGCGTCATCTCGACCCCCGAGGAAACGTCGACTGCAACTGGGCGCGTCTGCGCGATCGCAGCGGCAACGTTCTCCGGAGTCAGCCCCCCCGAGAGCATGAACGGCGTCCCTGCCGAAATACCTTCGAGTACGGCCCAGTCGAATGTCTGCCCGTTGCCGCCCGGCGAGTCCGCACCGGGAGGGGTCTTCGCATCGAATAGAATGAGATCCGCGACGTCGGCGTATTCCTCGGCCTTCCTGGCATCGCCGGCCGTCGCAACGGGAATAGCCTTGATCACTGTACGAGCGAATTTACGCTTAATCTCGGCAACCCGTTCGGGAGGCTCATCCCCATGAAGCTGTAGAATGTCGGGCGCCACGCGATCGACGATTTCTTTCAGCGCACCGTCGTCGGCGTTGACCGTCAAGGCAACGATCTTCACTTGGCCGCGCGCGCGTGCCGCAAGTTCCTTGGCACGATCAATATCGAGATTGCGGGGGCTCTTGGCGAAAAAGACGAACCCGACGTAGTCGGCGCCGTCAAGAATGGCCGCATCCAACGATTCCGGCGTCGTGATCCCGCAGATTTTTGCACGTATGCTCATTGAGATTCATAGTTCTCGCCGCGGAATTACTTGACCGACGGGCGTCAACGCATCGAACTCGTCAAAGATTCCGCAGAACCGCTTTAGCGACTCGTGATGGCCAGATGACCTGACGCTGCAGTCGATGTCTCTCGCTCGCGCGCCAAACGATCGGCTTCCGCTTGCCAGCGCGCAGCGCGACGGCCCTGAGACCGTGCCGTCTGGCGCCATCGGCTCTGCCCCATCCAAGTCGCTACGCCGCCGAGAATGACGCCCACCACCAGCGCCGCCATCAGGTAGATATAGAAGGGCAACTCGATCGAGAGCGCCGGCGCTTCCGGTCGAAACGGATCAAGGATGAGGTCAACGGGCTGGCGATTGGATACGGCGATAGCCACCAGAACGATCCCAATCGGGAAGCCGATGAGCAACGACAGAACGCGCCTGAGCATAATCTACCTCACTTCGGCGTCGATTGGCGGCGCACTGATTAGTGCTGTCCGCCATTCAACTTGTTCAAGCGGTCGCGAAGCTCTTTGCCGGTCTTGAAAAAAGGTACGAACTTTTCGGCGACTGCAACGGTAGTGCCCGTTCGTGGATTTCTTCCCTGTCGCGAAGCACGATGTTTCACCGTGAACGCACCGAACCCGCGAAGCTCTACACGATCACCCCGCGATAAGGCATCAACAATTTCGTCAAAAATGACGTTGACGATGCGCTCGACGTCTCGATGGTAGAGATGAGGATTGGCAGTAGCGATCCTCTGCACCAGTTCCGACTTGATCACGTTTCGCTCCCCAGCACCGGCGACCAATTCTCTTTATTTTTCAGAAGGGTGCCAAACTGAGAGGAGACCGTCAAGCCCGAGCGTCGAAATCGTCCGATCCCGAAGCAGAAAATTTGCAGCATCCGCCGCCGACGGCCCGAACAGCCATCCCGCCAGGCCCGCCGTCATGCCGAAAATGCCGTAACCGCTCTCGTCGGCGGCCTTTCGGTCGACAACTTTGGCGTTCTGGGGGACGCCCTTGGCATCCTTGAGCCATTTTACCGCTTCGTCCTCGCCACCGATCTCATCGACCAGCTTGAGCTGAAGCGCCTCCCGGCCTGAGAAAATGCGCCCGTCCAGCAGGCCAGGGATATCGGCCGCCTTTACCCCGCGCCGCGTCTCGACCAGCCCGACGAACCATTTGAAGCCATCGGCCACCATATCCTGCGCAACTTTTTTGCTAGCGTCGTCGAGGGTTTCGAACGGTGATGGTGATGCCTTCAGGGGACCGCTTTTCACCTCGTTGACCTTGACCCCGATCTTATCGAGCAACTGCACGAATTCCGGCCATTGCACTATGACCCCGACCGATCCCGTAATCGAATTTCCGCGCGCGACGATGTGGTCTGTCGCGAGCCCCGCAATGTAAGCCGCGGAGGCCGCAACCGTCCCGAATTCGGCCACCACGGGCTTCTTTTTTGCGAGGCCCCGGATGCCCTCATAGAGGGCTTCGCCCCCGGTCGTCGTGCCGCCCGGGCTGTTAATGAAGAGCAGAACACCCGACACGCTGTTGTCGTCGGCGAGGTCTTTTAGCAATTTGAGCTGATCCCGATCTTCAGTGATCGTCCCGGTGATCGTCACGCGGGCGACCTGCTTTTCTCCAGTCAGAGAAGCGAGATTGTCATTACCCAGTATCAGCGCGCCGAGCGCAACGATGATGGCGGCAAGTCCTGCGCCTCGCCAGAGCGAAACCGAACGACGAAGCCGGCGACGATCGAGAACAGTTTCCGTCTCTAGCATAGGGGTGAGCCTCTCCCTCGACGCGCTTCCCGACAATCCGGACACCGGAGCGTGCGGTCTGGCGTGAACCTAGGCAAGGTTTGCGCCCCGGGCAACGGGGCATGCTGCGGCGTCTCGTACAAAGTTAAGCGCGCGGCAAAAGGTTTGCCGCGCGCCCGTTAATTTTACCTGTAAGGCCACTTTCGACCTTATTCGCTTTCCTCGGCGCCTTCACGTTTCTTGATGGCAGCCTTGAAGATGTCGCCAAGCGATGCACCCGAATCGGACGATCCATACTGAGCAACCGCCTGCTTCTCTTCCGCGAGTTCCAGGGCCTTGATCGAAACCGCAATGCGCCGCGCGGCCTTGTCGACGGAAACGACCGCCGCGTCGACCTTGTCGCCGACATTGAAGCGCTCGGGCCGCTGCTCCGAGCGGTCGCGAGAGAGATCAGCACGCTTGATGAATGAAGCAAGCTCGCTGTCCGCGATCTTGACTTCGATGCCGGCATCGCTGACCGACGTCACCGTGCCAGTCACGGCGTCGCCCTTCTTGTACTTCGCCATCGCGTCCGCAGGATCGCCGGCAAGTTGTTTGATGCCGAGAGAGATGCGCTCCTTCGACCCGTCGACATCGAGAACAATGGCTTTGACGTTGTCGCCTTTCTTATAATCCTTGATGACCTCATCGCCCGGCTTCTGCCAGTCGAGATCGGACAGGTGGACCATGCCATCGATGCCGTTGTCGAGGCCGATGAACAGACCGAATTCCGTGATGTTACGGATCGGACCTTCAACGACAGAACCCTTCGGGTGCTGCGTGAGGAACGAATCCCACGGATTTTCCTGCGTCTGCTTGAGGCCAAGCGAGATACGGCGCTTCTGCGGATCGACTTCGAGAACCTGCACTTCGACCTGCTGGCTCGTAGAAACGATCTTGCCAGGGTGCGTGTTCTTCTTCGTCCAGCTCATTTCCGAGACGTGAATGAGGCCCTCGACACCCGGCTCCAGCTCAACGAACGCACCGTAGTCGGCGATGTTCGTGACGGTGCCCTTCACCTTGGCGCCGATCGGGTATTTGGACTCGATCGAAGACCACGGATCGGACTGAAGCTGCTTCATACCGAGCGAGATACGCTGCGTTTCCGGGTTGATGCGGATGATCTGCACCTTCACCGTATCGCCGACGTTGAGGATCTCGGACGGGTGATTGACGCGACGCCACGCCATATCAGTGACATGCAGCAGGCCGTCGATTCCGCCGAGATCAATGAACGCGCCGTAGTCGGTAATGTTCTTGACGAGGCCGTCGATGATCTGGCCCTCGGCGAGACGCGCGACGATCTCTGTGCGCTGCTCGGCACGGCTCTCTTCGAGAACCGACCGGCGAGAGACGACGATGTTGCCCCGACGGCGATCCATTTTCAGGATCTGGAACGGCTGCGGCTGGTGCATCAGAGGTCCGATGTCGCGAACCGGACGGATATCGACTTGGCTGCCCGGAAGGAACGCGACGGCGCCGTCGAGATCGACCGTGAAGCCGCCCTTGACCTTGTTGAAGATGAC
>CAYYDL010000654.1:0-1882 GCA_964470545.1 uncultured Hyphomicrobium sp.
ATCGCGCGTGAGCAGATCCATCGTCGCTACCGCCATCACTTTGGCGGATGCGGTCATGTCGGCGATACCGACCCATTCGTCCGGCTGGTGCGCGAGGTCGAGCACGCCGGGGCCATAGGCGATGCAGTCCTTCAGCTTGCCGATGCGGTCGACGTGCTTCTGGTCGTAGGTGCCGGGCGAGCAGACGATCTGCGCATCCTTGCGGAGGATCTGGCGCACGGCCCTGGCCGTCGCCGTCGCCACCGGTCCGTTGCGATCGGCCATGCTGGGTTGCACGCTGAACAGCTCGCGCATTTTGTATTTGAAGCTCGGGCGTTCCCTGGCGACGCGATCCAGCAGCGTCGTAATTTCGCTTTTCACGGAATCGATCGTCTCCTCGATAAGGAAACGGCGGTCGATCACCATGCGGCAGGAGTCGGCAACGCAGGGCACCGGCAGGCCGGAGAATTCCTCGCCTTCGCCGCCATGGATCGAGTTTATGTTCATCGTGGATTGCCGCGCGCCTTCCGGCACCACCGGCATGTCGGAATGCCGGGAGGCAAGTGCGGGATAAAGCTCATGCTCGAATTTCTCGAGCACCGCACTCATATGGCGGATCGCGCTGTCGCCCAGGAATGGCATAGAGCCGTGCGCGATGCGACCTAGGGTTTCGATCTCCGCCCACCATACGCCGCGATGGCCGATGCAGACGCGATCGACATTCAGCGGCTCGGGGATGATGACGTGATCGACGCGCGGCCTGGAAAACCATCCGTGTTCGGCGAGATAGGCGACGCCGCCATAGCCGCCGGATTCTTCGTCCACTGTCCCGGAGATTTCGATGGCGCCGGGAATGTCGAGCCCGGAATCGACCAGCGCTTCCATGGCCACCACCGCCGCGGCGATCCCGCCTTTCATGTCGCAGGCGCCGCGTCCGTAGACCTTGCCGTTCTTCACTTCGCCGCCGAAGGGATCGACCGTCCAGCCGCTTCCCACCTGCACGACGTCGAGATGGCCGTTGAAATGCACGCAGCGTCCCGGACGCTTGCCCTCGTAACGCGCCACCACATTGATGCGGGGATATTTGTCGCTGTCGCCGGGCGTACCTTCCGCACGCACATACTCGACCTTGAATCCGCGCTTTGCGAGGCGGTTGCCGAGATGCTCTGCACACGGACGATATGCCTCGCCAGGGGGGTTGAGCGTGGGAAAGCGGATCAGGTCTTGCGTGAGCGACACGATTTCGTCTTCGCGGGATTCGATCTCCCGCAAAACCGTTTCGAACCGTTCCATCGCGTTCACGGCATTCTCCTCAGATACAGCGGCCGCCATCCACTTCCAGCGCGACGCCGGTGATCATGGACGCTTCGTCGCTGCAAAGGAAGCAGGCCGCATTCGCAATGTCTTCCGGTGTCGAGAACCGGCCGATGGGAATGGAGGCAAGGAACTTCGCGCGGATTTCCGGCGTGTCCTCGCCCATGAAGGTGGAGAGCAGAGGCGTGTCGCCGGCCACCGGATTGATCGCGTTCACGCGCACGCCGAACGGCGCCAGTTCCACCGCCATGGCGCGCGTGGCGGTGATCATCCAGCCCGTCGATGCGTTGTACCAGGTGAGGTTGGGCCTGGGGCTCACGCCGCCGGTGGAGGCGATGTTCAGGATCGCGCCTTTCCTGCGCGCCTTCATGCGCGGCACGATCTCGCGTGCGGTCAGATAGACCGACTTGGCATTGATGGCGAGGACGCGGTCGAACGTCTCTTCCGGAAGCGTGTCGAGCGCCTGCGGCTTGTGGCCGATGCCGGCGTTGTTCACCAGGAGATCGATGCCGTCCCATTTGCCGGTCACGGCTTTCACGAGCGCCTTCACGTCATCGCTCTTGGAGACATCGGCGCGAACCGCGATGCC
>CAYYDL010000655.1:0-5349 GCA_964470545.1 uncultured Hyphomicrobium sp.
GTCCCCGGCGATCCTGGCAAAGCTTCAGGACGGCTCCGAGATAGTCGTCCGGAACGAGGATCGTCGCTTCGATCCACGGTTCCTCGATGTGGTCGATCTTGACGACGTCCGGCATGTCGGCCGGATTGTGCATCTCGATCATCGAGCCGTCATTCATGTGCAGATGATAGATGACGCTCGGCGCGGTCGTGATCAGGTCAAGATTGAACTCGCGCTCGAGACGCTCGGTGATGATCTCGAGATGAAGGAGACCCAGGAAGCCGCAGCGGAAGCCGAAACCAAGGGCGGCGGAGCTTTCCGTCTCGAACGAGAAGCTGGCGTCGTTGAGGCGCAGCTTCGCCATCGCCTCGCGCAGATCTTCGAAATCTGCGGCGTCGACCGGGAAGAGACCGCAGAAGACGACGGGCTGAGCCGGTTTGAAGCCCGGCAACGCTTCGGGCGTCGGATGCTTCTCGTCAGTGATGGTATCGCCGACGCGGGTATCAGCAACCTCCTTGATGGCGGCCGTAAAGAAGCCGATCTCGCCTGGGCCTAGTTGCTCGAGCATTTCCTGCTTGGGCCGGAAGATGCCGACACGCTCGACCTGATAGCTGGCGCCCGTCGACATCAGCTTGACGCGCTGTCCCTTCTTCAGACTGCCGTCGATGATGCGCGCGAGGACGACGACCCCAAGGTAAGCATCGTACCAGCTGTCGACGAGCATGGCTTTCAGCGGCTTCGTGCCATCGCCTTTCGGCGGCGGCAAGCGCTCGACAATTGCCTCAAGGACAGCTTCGACGTTGAGCCCGGTTTTCGCCGAGACGCCGATGGCTCCGGAGGCGTCGATGCCAATGACGTCCTCGATCTGCTTCTTCACCCGGTCTTCATCGGCCGCAGGCAGATCGATTTTGTTCAGAACAGGGAGGATTTCGAGATTGTTGTCGAGCGCCTGATAGACGTTGGCAAGCGTCTGCGCCTCGACGCCCTGACTCGCATCCACCACGAGGATAGCGCCCTCGCAGGCCGCGAGCGAACGCGAGACTTCGTAGGCGAAATCGACGTGGCCGGGGGTGTCCATCAGATTGAGCTGATAGATCTCGCCGTTTTTGGCCTTGTAGTCGAGGCGGACGGTCTGGGCCTTGATCGTGATGCCGCGTTCGCGCTCGATATCCATCGAATCGAGGATTTGCTCCTTCATCTCACGGTTCGAGACGTTGCCGCAGAGCTGGATCAGCCTGTCGGATAATGTCGATTTTCCATGATCGATGTGGGCGATAATCGAGAAATTGCGAATGTGTGAAATGGCTGTCATGGGCGGGGCTCATAGCACCCGGAACTGCTTGGCAAAAGGGGCGTTAAGGCCTCAAGCCGGGTTGCGCCCGGTTTTGATCGGTGTCACCGCTAGCTGACAAGGCATCTGGCAACAGGGCGGGCGGTATGCAACAGTTCGGAACCGCCCCTCGAGGGCATTCCATACCCTGGAGAAGCGATATGGCGAATTCACCGTTCGATGCCAATCCGGCTTTCACGAAGCTCGGCGAGGATGCGAAGAAGGCTGTCGTCCAAGCGTTCGAGGCCATGTCGAATTGGCGGGCGGAACTCGCAGAACTCGGCGAGAAGAACAGCAATGCCGTCTTCGATAAGATGGCGGAGGCCGCCAAATCGCTCGGCTGGCCTACGGATTTCGTCGAGCTAAGTCGGAGGCAGATGCAGAGTGCCTCAAAACTGCAGCTTCAAGCCGTCGATCAGGTCATGGACGTCTGGGAAAAGCAGGTCAAGGCATTGGGCACACCTGGACAGTTTCCGAGTTTTCCGAACTTTCCTGGTGCTGCAGGCTTCGGCGCGGCGGGGCCGCAGTTTCCGGCGGCGGGTGGCGCGTTCCCCGGGATGCCTGATTTTGCCGCGGGCGCGGCCAATCCCATTCAATTTTGGATGCAGGCTGCCGAAATGTGGCAAAAGGGCTGGCAACAAGCGATGTCGTCGTGGGTCGATGCGCAGCAAAACGCCATGAACAAGTCCGGAAGCGGCAAACCGAACGCGCGATAGTCGCAGCGGCGCATACGAAATTCACGAATTGTCGGCGCGGATCTTCTTCGGGAGGGCCGCGCCTTTTTTATACTCCCAGCAACAACAGGCGTCTTGCCAGGAGAAGAATACCGTCATAAATTAGAATTATTCTAATTAAAGGCTATAACTCGGAATGCGGCGGTTCGACGATCTTGATCAGCGTGAGATGCTCGCGCTCGCGATTTCCCTTGAAGAGGAGCATAGCCGTATCTACGCGGATTACGCCGCCGGGCTTAGTGCCGATTATCCGGCGTCCGCAAAAATTTTCATCGAACTCGGACAGGAAGAGAACCAGCACCGTCGCTGGCTGATCGATGTCTTCCGACGCAAGTTTGGGGATCACATTCCCCTTGTGCGCCGCCAGGATGTTTCCGGCTTCGTGCGCCATGATCCGATATGGATGGTCCGTCCGCTCGGAATCGAGAAGGTTCGCCGTCAGGCCGAGCAGATCGAGCAGGAGACGCGGGTTTTCTACGAAGCTGCGCTTAAGCGCGCATCGGATGCTGAAATTCGCAAGCTCCTCGGCGATCTCATAGCCGCGGAAAGCCAGCATCTCGGCATCGCTCAGCATCTCGCCGATGTCGAGCTGACGAACGAAGCCAAGCTTGATGAAGCGCAAACGGCACGGCGATCGTTCGTCTTGCAGTACATCCAACCTGGGTTGAACGGCCTGATTGACGGCTCGATTTCAACCTTAGCGCCGATTTTCGCCGCGGCATTCGCGACCCACAATACTTGGCAGACGTTTCTTGTCGGCATCGCGGCGTCTATCGGCGCGGGGATTTCGATGGCGTTTGCAGAAGCTCTTTCCGACGACGGCCAGATTTCCGGGCGCGGCAATCCCTGGTTCAGAGGATCGGTTACGGGAGTCATGACGACCCTTGGCGGTCTCGGTCACACGCTGCCGTATCTTATTCCCGAATTTCGGACGGCGACGACCATCGCGATCGCGGTTGTGTTCGTTGAACTCTGGGTCATTGCCGGCGTGCGCGCCCGATTCATGGAAACGAAGTTCTGGAGGGCGGCGTTTGAAGTTGTCGTTGGCGGCCTCATCGTCTTTGCTGTCGGCATTCTCATCGGCAGCGCATAGGAGCCGATGCATCAAGGCCTCATTCAGGCCATAGTCTCTTGACGCTGTCCTGACTGTCGGCAAAGTGCCGGCGCACCTCAACGGCCGAAGGCATTCCCCCATGCGCGCAGGTTTTATCGTTTCAGCGATGGCAATTTTCTTGCTCACCGGTATCACCGCGAGCGCTCATGCGGAAAATACGCCTCCGCCACCTGCGAACAAACGCAATTGCAAGAATACGGTGCCGTTCAACCAGTGGCTTGCCGAGTTCAAGCGCGAGGCGATCGCGCAAGGCATTCATCCCGAGACAATCGAGGAAACGATCGGTGGCTTGACGCCCGACATGGGCACGATTGCACGTGATCGCAAGCAAGGCTTCTTCTCTCAGACGTTCATCGATTTCTATTTCAAGCTTGCGACGAAGAACCGCGAGCAGATGGGTCGGACATATCTCAAGCGCTATAAGGCGATCTTCGATCGGGCGGAGCAGCAGTACGGCGTTCCGGGTCCGGTCATCACAGGCTTTTGGGCGCTTGAAAGCGATTTCGGCGGCGGCATGGGCAAACTGTCCATCTTGCGCTCGCTGATGACGCTGGCATGGGATTGTCGTCGCGGCGATTTCTTTCGCGGAGAACTCATCGCCGCGATGAAAATCGTCGAGCGCGGAGATTTGACGCCGGATCAGATGATCGGTTCGTGGGCGGGCGAACTCGGGCAGACGCAGTTTCTACCGCAGCACTATCTCAACTACGGCGTTGATTTCGATGGCGACGGCCGTGTCGACCTCATCCACGACAATGCCGATGTGATCGGTTCGACTGCGAAGTTCCTCTCTTCGATGGGCTGGAAGCGCGGTGAGCCGTGGATCGAGCAGGTTCGGCTTACGAAGCAGCTTCCCTGGGACAAGGCCGATCTGGCGATCAAGCTCCCGCGGTCGCAGTGGGTCGCGTGGGGTGTGAAAGGCGTGGGTCAGGAGTTGCCGTCCGACGATCTTCCGGCGTCGCTAGTGCTGCCTATGGGGCGAAATGGTCCGGCTTTCCTCGCGTATCCCAATTTCGATGTCTATACGCAGTGGAACCAGTCTCTCACCTATGCTTTGACCGCCGCACATCTTGCAGCGCGAATGGCCGGTGCACCGAACCTCACGCGAGCGGACGGCAACGTTGCATCATTGAGCTACGACCAGATCAAAGAGGTGCAAGCTCTGCTCAAGCGGCGCGGTTTCGATGTCGGTGAAGTCGATGGCAAGCTTGGCGCCAATACGCGCAAGGCGGTCAAGGAGATGCAGATCAAGTTCGGCCTGCCGGCGGACAGCTATCCGACGGCCGATCTCCTGACGGCGCTGAGGGATCGTAGCTAAGGCTTCTCGTCATCCTCGGGCTCGCCCCGAGGATCCGTGTTGAAGACGGGAAAGCGTTGCGAGATGGGTACTCGGCATGAAGTCGAGGATGACACTTTTCTTCTTGCTATGACATTGGCTGCACAAGCGGGCAGGCAACGTGTTTAGTGTAGCTTGACTTGCGGCTCGGTGCGGCGTGTCAGCATACGCGACAAGGTATCGAGAATGACCTTGATGTACCCGTAGAGGGCGATCTCGTGCATCTTGTAAAGTGACCGATACATGATCTTGGCGAACCAACCTTCGATGCGGATCGACTTGCCTTCAATGAAGCCCATCAAGTTTCCGACCGTCGAATATTTTCCGAGAGAAACGAGCGATCCGAAGTCGTGGTACTTGAAGGCTGCCAGTTCCGTCTCGCCTCTCATGCGGCGTTGGATTTGGCGGACGAGGTGGCTCGCTTCCTGGTGGGCGGCCTGAGCGCGCGGCGGAATGGGCGCCGTTTCTCCATCCGGAACGAGATAGGAGGCGTCGCCGATGACGAAGATATTGTCGTCACGCGTCGTTTGAAGCGTGGGTTTCACGACGAGCGTATTCATACGGCTGACTTCGAGGCCGTCGAGCTTCGAAAGTACATCCGGTCCTTTGACGCCGGCAGCCCAGACCACCAACTCCGATGGAATGAATTCGCCATTGCCCAGCGTCACACCCTCGGCGGAGACCTTGGTTACCGGGCTGCCGGTTCGGACTTCGACGCCAATGCCGTTCAGGATGTCCGTCGTCGCCTTCGAAAGGCGTTCGGGCAGAGCCGGCAGAATACGCGGGGCGGCTTCGATCAGCGTGATCTTGAAATCCTTTTCGGGATCGATCTTGTCGAGGCCGAATTCGACGAGAC
>CAYYDL010000656.1:0-2108 GCA_964470545.1 uncultured Hyphomicrobium sp.
TCGGCCGTCGGGGCTTTCGGGGTCGTCGGTCTCGACGGTGTAGAGGACATCCTGCAGAGCACTGCCGTCGGCTTTGGTTGCGGAAAGATCAAGATGGCCCGCGGACAGGTCGATATTGATTGTCTTGTCGTCACCGGCAGCGAGCCTCAGCGCTTGCGACGACCTCGCGGCGCCGTCAATGACCGTCAAAGCGTAGTCCGCGGGCGGCAGATAGAGATCGACCGAGCCGCCGCGCGCAACCGAAACGGGGGTCCCCCCGGACGTAAGTGTCAGGATCGCGTCCGGCGAGGGCGGGCCGCCTTTGTCGGCTGCGACGCGCGCCACAAGACGCGCCGCATTGAGCGGCACGACGATGCTCTGCGCATCGCCATCGGAGATCGTGATCGTCTGTCGCGCCTTGATCGATCCAAGCTGCGCTTCGATGTCGTAATCCCCAGCGGATAGCTTGGCCGAAATGTCCGGGCCCTCGCTTTTGCCGAGAGCGGCCTTGCCGCCCGCTTTGTAGATCCGCCACTTGAGCGGAACAGTCAGCAGCGCGCTACCGCCGGCAAGCGCCGCTGAAGCACGAAGCGATGCGCCCTCGGGCGGTGGCGGCGCGGTCGGCTTTGCATTGGCGGGGCCGGTCGCGGCGACGGCCCTCGGTGAAAGGATGGCAAGCTTTGTCGCTTCATCGACCGCGGCCTCGAGACCGTTGGAATCCGTGATGTCGTAGAAATGACCGCCAGTCGCCTCGGCCACGCACGCCATCCGCGGACGTTCGTTGGCCGGCACGCCGATGCCGATGACTTGAATCGCGACGCCGGGAGCGGTCTTCGCGAACTCTTGCGCGAGCGCACAGGAATCCTGCTGGCAGTTGTCGGCATTGTCGCCGACGACAAGGATTTGCGCTGGGCGTGATTGGCCGATGGCCGTCATCGCGAGTTTGAGTCCCGCTGTCAGCGGCCCCGGACCACGGGGATTGAGCTTTGCGATCGGGTCGAGCACGTCATGGCGCGCGCTGTCGGGACCTGCGATCAATTCGACATCGCTGCAATCGCCCCGGCGCCGGTGGCCGAACGAGACGAGCCCAAGCCGCGTCGAAAATGGCGTGGCGAGGAGTTGTCCGAGCTTTTGACGCACCAGATCGATCTTTGGGCGATTTGCAGGCGGCAGGCGACCCCACATCGAGCCCGACCCGTCGAGGACGATCATGGCCGTCGGCGTGTCCCCGCCGATGGCCGGCATGGCTCCGCCAGCCGCGAGGGCGGCAGCCGCGACAAGCGGCGCGACGAATCTCAAGACGTTCAGGCGCATTCTTCCCCCAACGCACCGTGCTCCGGATCGATTTCCCGACTCTGATTGTAACGGGCCGCTTGTAACAGCCGGAAGCCTCGTATAGCCAACGGGCAAAGCAAAAGTACGGAACAACGCATGAATACCGCTTTTTTTGAATTTCTTGCGGCAAGACGGTCGGTCAAGCCGGATCGACTCGCCGCACCTGGGCCAACCCCCGAGGAACTCAGCAAAATTCTCACCGTCGGGACGCGCGTCCCAGACCACAAGAAGCTCTCGCCCTGGCGTTTCATCGTTTTCGAGGGAGAGGCTCGCGCCGCTGCCGGCGAAATCTTCGCCAAGGCCTGCGAGAAGGAGGAGCGCGAGCCGCCGTCGCACGTACGCCTCGATATGGAGCGCGCCCGTTTTCTGCGCTCGCCGATGGTGATAGCCGTCATTTCCTCGATCAAGCAGCGCCCGGGCGCACCGGAATGGGAGCAGGTGCTCTCGGCGGGCGCGCTGTGCTTCAATCTCTGTCTTGCGGCGAATGCGCTGGGGTTCGGCACATCCTGGATCAGCGAATGGATTGCCTACAGCCCGACCGTGCGCGAGGCATTCGGCCTGAAGGACAACGAAAAGATTGCCGGGTTCATCTACGTCGGCACGCCGATGGAGCCGCCCGACGAGCGTGAGCGCCCGAAGGTCGAAGCCCTCGTAGAACGCTGGCCAGCTTAGAGCATGGAGCGTGCGTTAACCTGGCGTTAACCATATGATGTCACGCTTACTGCATCTGTGTTTGCAAACTTGATTCGGGGGACCCGCGGGATCAGCACCCGGGCCAGGAAATCGAGAACGCA
>CAYYDL010000657.1:0-4303 GCA_964470545.1 uncultured Hyphomicrobium sp.
ATCCGCCATACGTCAGATCCGAGATCCGTCAAGACGTTGACCGGAGCGCGCGATCGCATCCACGCAATCGCGAGTGCCCAACGACGGATCAACGTCGTCAATGATCTCGAACTTGTGCGGATCGATACGTTGATCCGCGCAGTTCTTGATGACGTCGTAGAAGCCGCGAGCGGAGACCGCATTTTGCTCACGGTAGACGTTCCGCCGCTGCTTGCCTCGGCGCAGGTTGCTACATCGCTTTGTGTGCTGACACAGGAATTCGTCGTCAATTCCTTCAAACACGCCTTCGGCGACCATGATAAGGGGCAGGTCAGCGTCTGCCTCAAGCGAAGCGGAGACTCCGGGGCCGAACTGGTTGTGGAAGACGATGGGAGCGGTTGGGACGGTGCTTTCGATCCGATGGATGGAGCCGCAAGGGGAGCTTCGGATCCGGAACATCGATCGGACGGGCTCGGGACGAAAATCGCAGCGCTACTGACGCGCCAGTTTTCGGGAACCATCTCCTATGAAAGGGCGCGTTCCACCGCCGTCCGGCCCGGGACGCGTGTTACAATCCGGCTGTCCGAATTGACACTCTCCGATCCGGAAAGTCTCCAGGAACGATCACGCCAAGAATCATCCTCGCCTTCGTGAGCGATCTCAGCAGGCGACTTTCCACCGCGCCGCATAGGCGGGGGAGAGCTGGAGTGCGCGCGGTTTTGGACGGGCCGCCAAACCCGTCGCGATGCAATCGGCCACGAAGGAAATCGCGGATCTGGCGGCTTGTTCGGAAAACGGCTTGATCAGGACACCGCAGGCTGCTGAGAAATCGTCAGGCAGGCGGCTGGGATTCGATGTCGTAAAGAGAACCGTCGCGTGGCAATCTTCACTCAGATGACGTGCAACCGCCGGACCCGTTACGCCGTCGCGCAGGTGGACGTCCACGAGGGCCAGGTCACAGGTGGAATCCTCGGCGAGCTTCAGTGCCCGGCGAGATGAACTTGCGATACCCACCACCTCATGTCCCAGGTCCCTGACGATCGCCTCGAGTTCATCTGCGAGAATGGGTTCATCTTCTGTAATCAGAACGTTCATACTTTCCCCGCTTCCTTGCCGACGTTCCGTGTTGCTCCGCAGCATGGCGGAGCCACTCACGCGATCGTCTCGATGCGCAAACGTAGCAGAGCAGTGTCTGGTTCCGGACCTGTCGCGGAAATATCGAGGCGGCCTTCCCTATACCTAACATAGTGTGGCGGGCGAACACCGGAACCTGTAGCGCCAGGACGTCACGCTCGCTTTTCCGAACGCAATCCAATGTTTGCAGTCGGCCCTGTCAGCGTCCAGCGAAGTCCATCGAGATCTGTTGTGCTGCGCACCACAAGCTTCAGTCCTTGTGTCGAAAATCTCTCGACGACTGCCATTCCGTAACCTTTTGGACTGTCAACGGGAAATGGCGGTCCGCCGATCTCACGCCAGCAGATCGATATGGAGTTATCGTCGGGGAATTCCCAAGATAGCCGCACTTCGCCGGTCGCAGACGAAAGGGCGCCATGCTGAACTGCGTTGAGGGCGAGTTCCGTAAGGACCATGCCGAGGGTCTGGGCGGCTTCGGGTGTCAGTGCAAACGGTGGACCTGAAACGAGGATGCGGTCGGCATCTGTCCGCGCGACGGCCCCGATCTCGGCAGCCGCAAGTGTTGCGAGATCTACACTCTGCCAATCGGATGCGACGATCAGATCCTGCGATGCCGCAAGGCCAGCGACACGGAGCGTGAAATCCTTCAGGTGCGATTTGACGTTTATCGCATCCCGCGCGGTCAACCGGGCCATGGCGAGGATCAATGCCAACAGATTCTTGGAGCGATGCGAAACTTCCCGCAACAGCGCGTCGGTGCGGGTCAAGCTCAGCTTCTGGTTCGTGACATCGTATGCGACGCCCGACAGGAGGCCCTGCGCGCCGCCTTCGCTTGCCTCCGAAGATGCTCCGCGAACGGCGATCCACCGCGTCTCGCCGTCCGGGCGCCGGATCCGGATTTCCACAGAAAGTGGTTTGGCTTGATCGACGGACTGACGTACTGCCTTGAGCAAGCGCTTGCGGTCATGAGGTTCAACGTGGCGGAGAAGACTGCGCGCAATTTGATCGCCGTTCTCGGCCGTAGAATGGAAGATTCGCGCAATTTCAGCGTCCCAATGGACGAGACCGGTTTTGCTGTTCCATTGCCAGACGCCAACGTTGCCCGCTTTCAATGCCGATCTGATGCGATCCTCGCCGGTCTTCCCGGGGACCCGAAGGCGTTTTGATTCCTCTTGAGGATCGCTGGAAGATGGCATTCCGGATACTTGCGGCGGTGTGTTCAGATTCGCTTCTTCCAAAAGGCCCCGCGACAGCAGCGTAGTTCCGGTGAAGGATGCCACCGCGAGCAGAGATGAAATCGCCACAAAGGCCATCCAGTTTCGTCGAATGTGCAATTCGACCGGGCGGGCGGGAACCCCGGCTGTAATCGTCCAGCCAAACTGCGAGGTCTCGGCCACCGCATCAATCAGCGAAGGGTTTCCGGCCACCTCCATACCGGGCGCTGCGGACGATTTTCCATTTGCTTCGGCGTATACCCGACCGTCACTTCCCACGATTGCGATCGCCCATGGACCGTCTGACACGAAGTTTTTCAGCGCGGACGCGAGGTAAGATGACGGGATTTGCGCCTGAAGAAGGACCGGGGCATCGTCTTTCGGTGTCTCTGCGGATGCCAGCCAAATGTTGATCCCTCCGTCTCTTGCGATGCCATAAGAGGTGATCTGCGGCGCAAGAGTGGAGAGAGCCGCCGCTGCTGCCGTCCGGGCAGGGCTGTCCAGGTTCGCGATAGCGGCGTCGGCCCCGCTGGTCGGGGACAAGAGATCGAGGTTGGCGGCTCTCGTGAAGAGGGTGATGCCGTTCTCCTCCAATTGGGATCGGACATGGTCGTAAACATTTTCCGTCGCGGTCTCCGGCGTCCCTGGCAGCTCTTTCAATGTTTGCAGGAGGCTGGCCATTTTGTCGTCGAACGACGAGGCCGCCAGCAGAGCGCGGCTCTGGGCGGATCGGTGCAAATCGCGCAATTCGCGCATATGCATCTGGTTCAGCAGATAAGCGGCAAAGCTGAGCGAAGGCACCAGAATGCCCAAGCAGAGAGCATAAAGTCTCAACTGGGCACGAGCCTTCGAAAGAAAAGGAAGCAACAGTATTCGAAGGGGGAGAGGTCTGATTGACCTCCATCGTTGAAATTTATTCACAATTCAGCTTCATGTCGTGTTCGCGGCGCCCCGGATTCTCCCGTCACCCTAAATGCTCCATGCTCTGCAATAGTTCCCAAGGTTCAGCCGGTATAGTTCTCCGAAGGCTGCCCGACGTTCCGTCAGCCGCCTGCCACGATTGTGACACAAGATCAGTCGAACTCTGCGATCGGCATGAGGGCAAGGGATCGATGACCACCTCGCGGCTCCGCTTGAAGCTGCTTTGGCTGACGCTCTTCGCGTTCGGCGTGCAGATCGCTGTTGCCGACTTCCATCACCACATTTCTCGCGGGGCCGGAATTGAGGCGCGTGCCCTCACCGCGGGTATGTGCGTTCCCCGACCTGCTCATCCCTGTGCTCCTCTCGAGAAGGGGCATGACGGCTGCGCCTTGTGTTGGGCCACGGCCATCGCGGCGACGTCGCTTGCGCCGGAATTGTTCCATGTGCCCGTGCCCTCAGAGGTCCTTGGGAGCAAGCTCAGATCATTCGATCGACCGCGGGCGGTCATCACGCGTCTCGCTCTGGTCCGCGCCCGTGGTCCACCTAGCGCCGCGTCTGGCTCACTCTGCTGAACGTGCGGCGGTTGCCGCACATGCACTCCTAATAAATTGCATTTGATCGCCTTCGCGACCGCGTGGCACGGCCATCGCAGTTTGCACTTTGGCAAGCGCATCTGGTGCTTTGCGCAACGTCGAGGCGTCGTCATCCAATGGAGAGAAACTCATGACGAAAACCGTCACATCGGCTCTGGCATGTCTGGCCATTCTCATCGTACTGCCCGCGTTGGCGGAGGAACACAGGCAGCTTGGACCGCACGTTCACGGCCAGGGTACGCTCGATATCGCCATCGAGGGCAACAAGATCGAAATGGAGCTTTTCGCCCCGGGAATGGATATCGTCGGATTTGAGCATGTCGCCACAAGCGACGATCAAAAGGCGGCGGTCGAGAAGGCCAAGGCTAAACTTGCCGACGTGTTGAACGTCTTCAAGCTTCCCGCAGCCGCGAACTGCAAGACGGAAGCGGCAAATGTCGAGAGCCGCAAAGAGACGCATCA
>CAYYDL010000658.1:0-11151 GCA_964470545.1 uncultured Hyphomicrobium sp.
GCAACAGCGGCTTGGCATTCCTCGCAGAACATCGCGTTCCACGAGGTTGGGCGGCAGGCTGTGATGGCCGACCCCGAGTGGAAGGGCGGAAATTACTACGCGGCCGGGACGGTGCCGAAAAACGGGCTCGCGGTCGCGCGCATGGCGGCACACATCACGTATCTGTCGGAAGAGGCTTTGCACCGGAAGTTCGGACGCAATCTGCAGGACCGCTCCGAGAAGACGTTCTCATTCAGCGCCGATTTCCAGGTCGAAAGTTATCTGCGCCACCAAGGTTCGACGTTCGTCGATCGTTTTGACGCCAACAGCTATCTCTATATCACGCGCGCCCTCGATTATTTCGACTTGCGCGAGAACGCGGGGGGTGTGCTTGCGAATGCGTTTCGGGGGACGAAGACGCGCTTCTGCATCGTCTCGTTCACGTCGGACTGGCTTTATCCGACGCGCGAGAGCAGAACGATCGTGCAGGCCTTGAACGCAGTTGCCGCCAATGTCTCTTTCGTCGAAATCGAGAGCGACAAGGGCCATGACGCGTTCCTTCTCGACGAACCGACATTCTCCGCGACGATCCGCGGCTTCCTTAATGCTGCCGCCGTAAAGCGCGGCCTTGGCGCTGCGAAGGAGGGGGAGCGATGAACGCGCCCGACGTCGGAAAAATCGTCGGCACGGCCAAAGCACCACGCGTCGACCATGTTCTCATCGCGGAGATGGTGGAGGCTGGATCGCGCGTGCTCGACGTCGGATGCGGCGACGGCGAGCTTCTACAGCTTTTGACCGAGAGGAAGGGTGTGGATGGGCGTGGCGTCGAACTCCAGCGCGACAAGGTCAATGCCTGCGTCGCGCGCGGGCTTTCCGTCATCCAGGGAGACGCCGACCGCGATCTCGACAATTATCCGGATCAAGCATTCGACTACGCCGTTCTCTCGCTGACGATCCAGGCGACGCGGCAGCCGAAGACCGTGCTCGAAAATCTCTTGAGAATCGGCCGACGCGCTATCGTGTCGTTCCCGAACTTCGGCCATTGGCACGTGCGCACGAAATTACTTCTGACAGGTCGCATGCCGATCAACGATAACCTGCCTGATCAGTGGTATCTGACGCCCAACGCGCACCTCTGCACCATCCGCGATTTCGCCGATCTCTGCGAACTCGTGCATGCGGACGTGGAGCAGGCGGTGGCGTTCAATGCCTACGGCGCGCGGCTGCCGATCAAGTGGTCGCTATCGATGCAGAACCTGTTCGGGGAAAAGGCCGTCTTTCTGTTGCGCGGTCCATCACGATCTTCAGGGTCTATCTGAAAGGCCTGACCCCGACGGACGTTGGCGTGTCGGCCGGTTTCAGAATCCCAGGTTGCACCACGCGCTTGCCGCCGCCCACGGGCGCCATGACCTCTTTTGTTGCTTCGACCAGTATGACGCCGGCCACACCGATGGACAGGCTTGAGCCAAAGCGCTCGATCGCCGGCGCCATGCGCAGCATCAGCCGTTGGTTGACGGGCGGAAAATACAGGGATTCTCCCCACTCCAGCGGCGTGAAAAGCGCGTCCGTCAACTGCGTTTCGAGCTGTCCGCGGCTGAAGGGAAGTCCATAGCCAAACGGCGTGCGGTCCATACGGGACCAGAGGCCCCGTCGGTTAGGCACGACGAACAGAACGCGGCCTTCAGGCTTCAAAACCCGCCAAACTTCACGCAGGAGCGGACCAGGGCGCTCGGCCTGCTCCAGGCTGTGAATGCAAAGCAGCCTGTCGACGGAATTGTCCGGCAACGGCCATTGGCTTTCGTTGACCAGCACGGAATGGCAATGGCCGGACCGCGGCCAGACGATCGCTCCCTGCCGCGACGGCATCAGGCACGCGAGGCTCGCCGCTTCGGTCCGGAACGTTCCGAGAAACGGCGAGGCAAAGCCAGCTCCCGCCACCGTCAGACCGTTAACGCGTTTCCATCTTTCTCGGACTGCCAATGTCAGCTGGCGGCGCGCGACCCGGCCGAGCGGCGTCCTGTAGAAATCTCTCAAGGCTTTAACGTCGAGAGGCATCTTGGCGCTTACGCGGATGTATGAAATCTGGTCATTGAAACCTCTCTAGACGATCCGACATCCAAGAGACAGCCTTGGACCGCAATAAAGGATGTCGCGCTGCGTCGTTTCGTTGCGTTTGACATGACCCTCCGCCCCAACCAAAGTCCCCCGCCATGGGAGCCCTCGAAATCGTCCTTCTGCCGTGTCTCACGGACAATTACTGCGTTCTGCTGCATGAGCCGAATTCCGGCGAAACGGCAGCCATCGATGCACCCAGCGCGGCTGCGATCAAAGCTGCCCTGGTTGAGCGCGGCTGGCGGCTGAACCATCTTTTCATCACACACCACCATGCCGATCACACTGGCGGCATTGCTGAACTCAAGGCGTTTTACGGAACAGCCGTAACGGGTCCGGAAGCCGAAGCGGACCGGATCCCCGGCTTGACGCGTGGGGTTACGGCGGCGAGCGATTTGGAATTTGCCGGCCATCCGATCAAAGTCCTGGAGACGCCCGGACATACGCTTGGCCATGTGACGTACTATTTTCCGAATGATGGGCTGGTGTTCACGGGAGACACGCTTTTCTCGCTCGGCTGTGGAAAGATCTTTGAAGGCGAACCTGAGATGATGTGGGACTCGCTTTCAAAAATCGCAGCCCTGCCGGACGAAACCGAGATCTACTGCGGGCATGAATACACACTGAACAATGCTCGTTTCGCATTGACTGTCGAACCTGAAAACGAGGTTTTGAAAAATCGGGTCGAAGAGGTGGAGACGTTGCGCGCGGCAGGCAAACCAACGCTGCCGACGACCGTCGCTCTCGAAAAAGCGACGAACCCGTTTCTGAGGCCGAAATCGCGCGCGATTCAGGCGCGCCTCGGCATGCTCGGAGCTCCGGATTGGGAGGTTTTCGCGCGCCTCAGACAGTTGAAGAACAAGGCCTGAAGCGCTTCCCGGAGGTGTCCGATGCCGAACGATCTTTCGGGCGACGACGTGATTGCGATGCTCGAGCTTTCTCCGCATCCGGAAGGTGGACACTTTCGCGAGACGTTCCGCGACAAGGCCGAGCCTGGAATGCGCGCCGCGTCGACGGCGATCTATTTTCTCCTCAAAGCCGGTGAGCGATCGCACTGGCACTCCGTCGATGCTGCCGAAGCCTGGCATTTCTACGCCGGCGATCCGCTTCTGCTCGAAATGTCGCCAAGCGGCGGACCAATCGCAGCCATCCGGCTCGGCCGCGATCTCTTGGCCGGTGAGCGGCCGCAAGCCGTCGTTCCAGCGGGGCATTGGCAGCAGGCGCGCAGTCTCGGGAAATGGACGCTTGTCGGCTGCACGGTCGCGCCGGGCTTCACCTTCGAAGGCTTCAAGTTGACGGCGCCGGATTTTTCTCCGGTGTCGCGGCCATCCGTCGATTGAGAAGCGAGACGGCCACAGCTCAAAGGCTTTCAGCAATCATCCACGCGCCGTCCCCAGAGGAATCTGTTGCGCTTGTGGCGTCGCAAACTTCCATCCACGGGTTAATTGTCCCTTTCGTGCACGAGGGGACTGGCGCTCCTTGCTGGACGCCTTCGACTCGTAAAAAGTGATTGCGAATCAAGTTCCGATTCACGGGGGTTGCAGTCCATGAAACGCGAGTCCTCAGGACCCGTCCTAACCACGGTGTTTGTCGATTACGACAACATCTATCTGTCGCTGAAGCGCAAAAACGAAGATGCCGCCAAGCGCTTTGCCAAAGATAGCGGCGTGTGGCTGCAAGGCATTGCATCGGGCGAACTCATCACCGCGACGAACGGGTTTGCATTACCCGGAGAGCGGCGCATCGTGATGAACCGCTGTTACGGAAATCCCGTCCCCCGCCGAAACACACACGATAATTCGACGGACATGAACTCGTTCCCGTTCATCCGCCATCACTTCCTACGTGCGGGCTTCGAAGTGATCGACTGCCCGCCACTCACCGCGCAGCTCAAGAATTCCGCCGACATTCGCATCGTGATGGACGTTCGCGATATTCTCAATCACGATACCTATTTCGACGAGTTCATCGTCCTGTCGGGCGACGCCGATTTCACGCCGTTGCTCCATCGGCTGCGTGCGCATGCGCGGCGTACCGTGGTCTACGCGAACGATCACACGGCGCAGCCGTATACAGCGATCAGCGACGGCGAAATCCGGGAATCGGATCTCATTGCGCTTCTGACGAGCAGCCGGGCGATCTCAGGCGAAAGCCCACGCGAGATTTCGGCTCCCGCGCCCGCTATCGACGTCGAGGCTGCACGCAAAGCCATCGTCGCGGAAGTCGTCGAGTTTGTCCGGAATGCGCCCCAGGCCGTGCCGCTCGAAACCCTGGCTGATCGCGCGGTCCGCATCATCGGACGGGACAAGACGGTTGGGACGAACTGGGGTGGCTACGGCTCGTTCCGCGATCTCCTGCTCGCAAGCCTGCCGGACGACATTCATTTGAGCGACACGCCGCCCTACACCGTGTTCGATGGCAACCGGCATATCTCGGCAACCGGGCTCATTGCTCCCCAACTTGCGCCGCCTCCCCCGGAACCGCAGCAAAGGCGCGAATACATGCCCGAGTCCCCTCGTGCCGAACCACAGCAGGCAGCGTTGAGCCCTCCGAGGGTTGCGGCTCCGCAGGCGCCGGCAACTCCGGCCGTCCCGCACGGCACCTATCAAACCGCCGCGCCGCAATCGCGCTATATCGACCGGACGGCACCACCTCCCGCGCCGCCGATGCCGTCAACGCGGCTGCCTGATGCCAGTGCGACGTCTCCGTCGGCTTCGATATCGCAGCAGTCAGCCCCGCTGACGCCGCGACGGCCGACGGCACCGCAAGCTTCCGCAGCGCCGTACCAGCCCGAGCCGCGACGAGAATTGTCGCGCGCACAGGCTCAGCCGGCTCCGCCGCCGCCTATGTCTGCGCCGCGTAATGCCGATCAGGCGACGCAGATTCAGCACTCCATCGCGCGGATCCACGAGGCTTGCCAGGCCCCGGCTCTGGCGCCTGCGGAATACCGTGTTCTCTTCGACGTCATGTCGCAGGAAATCGCGGCCAACGGACTTCAGGGTGCGCAGACGCTCGTCAACATCACGCAACGGGCCCGCGAGTTCGGGCTCGATATCAAGCGGGATGATTTGCGCTTCATCTACGAGGTCGTCAGCGAAAGCGACCCGTGGTTCGAGCAAGGGACATCCGCAAGCCTTTTTGCAAGCCGTTTCCGGAATTTCGTTGTTGCACGCTGCCGCAGTCAGGGGTTGAGCCTCTCCTCCGACGAACTTGACCTCATCGAAGCCTGGTTCTCGGCGCCTCAGCCGCCGCCGCAAGTGGCCCGGCAACAGCAAGCCCCTTATGGCGGAAGGCCTGCGATGGCGCCTCCCCAGCAGTCAGCACCTGCTTGGAACGGCGAGGAAGGACGCCAGAATAGTCCTGAGCAACGCACCGCCGACCAGAGACCAGCGAACGCTTACGGTCACGCACAAGGCGGAGAAGGCGAAGACGAGTTTCCGCGCATCGTCAGATCACGGTTCCGCGGTTAACGAGGCCCAGCGCAAATTTGCGCTCATGAGAAAAAGGCTCTGCCGGGGGATTGCCGGGCAGAGCCTTTTTCTTTTGGGAGTTGGCGTCTTTGGCGAAGGCCGCCGAGAAGGGCGATCAGCAATCGCAAAATGCATCAGCTCGCGAGGTACTGACCGCCATTGGCCGTGAGTGTCGAACCCGTGATGAAGCCCGCATCATCGGACGCGAGGAACACGACGCAACGCGCGATCTCGCCGGGCTCACCGAGGCGGCCAACCGGGATCTGTGGGATAATATTCTTGTCGAGAACCTCTTTCGGAACGGCCATCACCATCTCGGTTGCGATGTAGCCGGGGCAGATCGCGTTGACGGTAATCCCGGCGCGGGCGCCTTCCTGTGCCAGAGCCTTCGTGAAGCCGAGGTCACCCGCCTTCGAAGCGGAATAGTTCACCTGTCCCATCTGACCCTTCTGGCCGTTGATGGAGGAGATGTTGATCACGCGGCCGAACTTCCTCGCGCGCATCCCTTCCCAGACGTGTCGGGTGACATTGAAAAGGCCGTTGAGATTGGTGCCGATGACCTCGTCCCACTGCTGCTTCGTCATTTTGTGGAACATGGTATCGCGCGTAATGCCCGCATTATTGACGAGCACATCGATCGGACCGACCTCCTTCGAGATCTGCTCGATTGCCTTTCCAGTCGCCTCGAAATTGCCGACGTCGAACTTGTAAACGGGAATGCCAGTCTCAACCTGGAAGGCCTGAGCAGCGGCGTCGTTGCCGGCGTAATTGGCGGCGACACGATAGCCGTTGTTCTTCAGTGCGATCGAAATCGCGTGGCCGATACCGCGCGTGCCTCCCGTGACGAGGGCAACCCGTGCCATAGTATGTCTCCCTGGATTTTTTGTTTGGATTTCGGAGGATGATACGCAGCCGTTCGCTATGGAGCGGCTGCGCTATTGATCTGGTCAGTTCAGTCGCGGGCGACACACATCGCCACGCCCATGCCGCCACCGATGCACAATGTGGCAAGGCCCTTCTTGGCGTCGCGACGCTGCATCTCATACAAAAGCGTGTTCAAGATACGTGCGCCCGATGCGCCGATCGGATGCCCGATCGCGATCGCACCACCGTTGACGTTGACCTTGCTGGTATCCCAGCCAAGGCCCTTGTTGACGGCTATAGCTTGCGCCGCGAACGCTTCATTGGCCTCGATCAAATCAAGGTCATTGACGGTCCAGCCCGCTCTTTCGAGCGCTTTCTTCGATGCCGAAATCGGACCGGTGCCCATGATCGAAGGATCGACGCCGGTCGTCGCCCACGAGACGATGCGTGCAAGCGGTTTGATCCCCCGCTTTTTGGCTTCTTCAGCCGTCATCAGAACGACAACCGCGGCGCCATCGTTGATGCCCGAGGCGTTTGCTGCCGTGACGGTGCCTTCCTTCGGATCGAAGGCGGGGCGCAACTTTGCGACGCCTTCGTAGGTCACGCCTTCCTTGATGTATTCGTCCTGCTCAACGACGGTATCGCCCTTCTTCCCTTTGATGGTGACGGGGGCGATCTCATCCTTGAACTTTCCGGCCTTGCGTGCGGCTTCGGCCTTGTTCTGCGAAGCGACGGCGAACTTGTCCTGCTCTTCGCGCGTGATCTGCCACTGGCGAGCTACGTTCTCAGCCGTCGTGCCCATGTGGTAATTGTTGAAGGCGTCCCAGAGGCCATCCTTGATCATCGTATCGACGAATTTGACGTCGCCCATCTTCGTACCATCGCGCATATGAGCGGCGTGGTTCGACTGGCTCATGCTTTCCTGGCCGCCGGCAACGACGATCGAGGCACTCCCAGACTGGATCTGCTGCATGCCGAGTGCGACGGCGCGCAGACCGGAACCGCAAATTTGATTGATGCTCCACGCGGGGGAATCGACCGGCACACCGGCGCCGACGGAAGCTTGCCGCGCCGGACCCTGGCCTTGTGCCGCCGTCAAGACTTGGCCAAGGATGACCTCGGAAACGTCGCCCGCCGGTACGTTAGCCCGCTGCAGAGCGGCCTTGATCGCAATTTCGCCAAGCTTCGACGCCGGCAGTGAGGCGAGCGAACCATTGAAGGAACCAACGGGCGTGCGTGCTGCGCCGGCAATAACAATCGTCGAAGCGTCCTGGCTCATAGCGACCCCTCCCTGGGCACTGAATTTTTTCTGAGAGTTATAGGATGCCTTGCTGGCGCACCAGTGTTTTAGGGCGTCAACGAGAAGACGGTAACACTTAGCAGCGCGCGTTGATTTTCAGCAATTGCGACCTCTTGGCTAGACTGCCCAAGAGCACCGGTCTCATCCCACCCAAAAGAGTGACAGAAACGTCTGGCGGGACGGCCCCAGGGTGTGGTACGCTGCCGCAGTGCAGCAACCTGTCGGTACGCCGTCGATACAGAGAACGCGAACGCGATGTTGACCAATCCCGATCCACAGACACAGGCGCCTAAAAAAGAGGCGGTCGTCATCAAGAAGTACGCCAACCGGCGGCTTTATAACACCGAGACGAGCACGTATGTCACGCTCGAGGATCTTGCGAAGATGGTCCGCAACGATCGCGACTTCGTGGTTTACGATGCCAAGAACGGCGACGATCTCACGCATGCGGTTCTAACGCAGATTATCGTCGAGCAGGAAAGCCGCGAGGGCGGACAGGCGCTCCTTCCGATTCCGTTCCTTCGCCAGCTTATTCGCTTCTACGACGACAGCATCGCACGCATGGTGCCGAGTTATCTGCAGTTCAGCCTCGAGCATCTGGCGAAAGAGCAGACCCGCTTCCGCGAGCAGTTCGCATCGGCCTTCTCCAATCCCGCAGCGGCGTTCGAGTTTTATCAGCAGCAGGCTCGCCAGAACATGGCGATGTTCGAGCAGGCGATGTCGATGTGGGCGTCGTTCGGCGGGGGTGGCAACAAATCGGGTGAAGCTCCGGCGTCCCCGTCCACGCCAGCTTCAGCACCGGCCGAAAAAACGGGCGAACGCGATGAGTTGAACGAACTCAAATCACAACTCTCAGCGATGCAGAAGAAGATCGAGAAGCTGTCGCAATCTCGGCCCTAGAAGTCCGCGAACGTTTCGCGAGGCCTCGGAGTTTTTTACGCGGCTTTGTCGTAGTCGGCGCTGTCGAAGGGCATTCCGTAGTAGTAGCCCTGCATGTAGGTTATCCCGGCAGCTTTGAGAAAGTTGACGGTGCGCTCATCTCCGACCCATTCGGCAACAGTTTCCATGCCGAAGTTCTTGGCAAGCTCGATCATCGTTTTCACGAAGATCTGGTCGCTCGTATCGTCTGCGAGATTTTTCACGAAAGCGCCGTCGATTTTGACCATGTCGACGTTAAGCCGCTTCAGGTTTTTAAATGACGTATAGCCGGCGCCGAAATCGTCGATCGCGACCCGGCAGCCAAGCTCATTGAGCGTGTCGACAAAATTTACGGACTGGTCGAGTTCTTCGAGTGCAACCGTCTCCGTGATCTCGACGATCATCCGCTGCAGAACGTCTGGTCGACCACTCGTCAAACGCCGCAGCGCCGTCAGCCATTCGTGATCGGAACAGGTCAAGCCGGAAACGTTTACCGAAAGCGTCAGCCCGCGGTGCTGCTTGAGGAGCTCGACCGTCAGCTCCAGGGTTCTGCGATCAATGAGGCGCGACAGCCCCAACTGCTCCGCGATCGGGACGAATTCGCCCGCCGATACCAGGCTTCCATCCGGCCGTTCCATGCGCAGAAGCGCCTCATAAATCTCCGGGCGGCCGGATTTGGTGGAGATCATCGGCTGCAGCACGAGGCGCATACGATTGTCGTCAAGAGCAGCTATGACGCTTTCGGCAATCGACTTGTTGCGAAGGCGGGCGCCCTCGCCGCCGGGTGAAGGCTCGTAGGGCACGAAGCAATCAAAGCGTTTCGATTTTGCGATGTCGAGCGCGCGGATGGAGTACGTCACCGCGTCCTGCACCGAGAGCGCCTGATCGGGAATGATTACGCCACCGATTGAAATCGTCGCAGTCAATTGCGCTGCCGCCGTCTGGATCGTCGTGTTCCGAACGGCCTTCATCAAACGTTCGGCGGCGATGCGCATCGCTCCCTTGCCACAGCCGATCATGACCAGGCCGAATTTGTTGGACGAATAGCGTCCGATCACGTCGCCGCCGCGGAGCTTCTCGCGAATGCGACGTCCGACCTCCGCGATCACCTGATCCCCGATCTCGATGCCGAAAGTCTCATTGATCACGCCGAGATTGTTCACCGAGATCATAAGGAACGCCGACGATTGAGCGTTGCGCTCTGCGCGAGCGATAACGGCGCCCAGGGCTTCGGTCAGGCGCATGCGATTGAGCTGCCCGGTCAACTCGTCGAGATCGTTGCGCACGGCCTGCCGCTGCTGCTCTAGAGATTCCTCGCGCAGAAGCCTGATGACGCCCCTTGCGCGGATGGGATGACCGTCCGCGGCTGGCCACCACCTGCCCTGGTCCTCCACGCATATTTCTTTGTGGCTCCGCCCGCCGCCCGGTCGAAGACGATATTGGACGCGATACGGCACGCCCCGCACGCGGTCCGCGCCGACGCTGCGAGCAAAGGCCCCAAGCCGGATATTGATATGCTCGGGCGCGATCAGAGCGTGATACGCGGCCCCTGTTCTGATTTGGCCAAGGTCGCTCACGCCGAGGATTTGTGGAGCATTGCTCTCCCAGTCGATGCGACCGGTCACGAGATCCCAGACATAGGCGGTCTCGTCCACAGCGGACAGAATACCGACCAGATCGAGGCCTTCGGCTTCAATCAAAGGATCGCGCATATCTGCTGTCACTGACTGAGCTCGGTGATCGGAGTCGCGGGCCGGAGCTTCTTCGCCAGTGTTCGGCGTGAAAACCACGTTCGAACCTCAGGTGTCTCTTCGCAACCCTAAACGCTCGTGCGTAGCGGTGCGCGAAGACTGAAACGAAAAATTAGGTCCGTTGCGTTAACAAGACTTAAAGAATTGCCCGCCTTCGCTCGCGCGTCTGCACGAAGAGCGGTGCAAAGCAACCTCGCCGTCCTTCTGTCGCGCAGGCGAGCGTGCTAGTGATCCGCGCCGATATTCAGATCGCGGCGCGCCACGCGAATGCCAATGGTATAGCCCCCGATGACATCGATCAGGCTCGAAACCATGATCAGAAAGAAGACGGACGACGCTGCTTGCGGGACCATCAGGAACTCGGCACCGATGGCCATGAAAACCACCATCGAAAGTGCGTGATCGATCAAGGTCGATGTCGTCGTGAATGTCGATTTCACGATCTCGATGAAGAGCAGAATGAGCGTGACGAGCAGGATGAAATCACCCCAGGTGAAGATCCAGTCTCCGCCGCTCAGCAGATGAAGCCGAAAGATCTCTTTTTGGAGAGCGTCTACCCCCATCGTCAGGACGACCGCGTTGTAGAGGATGAACGCGAGGACCAAGAGCGGAAGGGCTCTAACGGACATGAGTCTCTCCTGACATTTCGATCACCCGCTCGCCAATCCGCCCGGTGGAGCCGAATTTGGACGCGCGGCCCGGGTTTATTGGCACGCCGCATCCCGTTTGCCAAGCGACGGTGACCAGCGCAAGGCAA
>CAYYDL010000659.1:0-3386 GCA_964470545.1 uncultured Hyphomicrobium sp.
ACGACGAGATCGCGCGCGCCCACAATGAACGTGCCAAAATGCCGGTCGAGGTCCGCGCCGCGCTCGACGAATTTCGTGAGGTGCGGTTCTTCCGCCGCGGCGCGCATCGCGAGACGCTGACCGTCACCGACTGGTTCGGCTGGCGCAAACGCGAGATCGACGCCGAGGTTTACGATGAGGTGGTGCTGTTCGTTGCGACGCGGCCTGAGACCACCACGCAAAGCGGCCCGCGCAAGCGGGCGCGGCGGCACCGGATGCGGCCCGGCTCGGTGCTGCTGAAATCGTTCCGCAACATCGCCAGCGCCGATCTTAACGCGCTGTTCCCGAATATCCGCGTGGTGATGAGCATGTCCGACCGGCTCATCCTGACGATCCCTGCGATCGCCGGCGGCGTGCCGATCATTCTCAATCTCGCCTCGACGATCACGGTGCTGTTCCTGGTCGCGGGCTTCTATCTCGGGCTGGTCGGCGCCATCAAGGACGACGAGATGAAGACCGCGCTGGCCGCGCTGAGCGGACTTGTGGCGCTCGGCGGCTTCATCATGCGGCAGTTCGTGAGTTATCAGCGGCGCTCGCTGATGTATCAGCAGCAGCTCACCGACAACATCTACTTTCGCAACGTCAACAACAACGCCGGGCTGTTCGACGGCCTGATCGGCGAGGCCGAGGTGCAGGAATGCAAGGAGACGCTGCTGGCGGCGTTCTTCCTGATGACGACGCGGGAAAGGATGACACAAGACGCGCTTGACCGGCGCATCGAGAACTGGTTCAAGCAACGTTTCAATGTCGATATCGAGTTCGAGGTCGCCGACGCGCTCGCCAAGCTCGACCGACTGGGCGTACTGCACCGTGACGGCGACGTTTTCCTGATTCTGTCGGCGCACGAAATCCTGGCTCGTTTCGAGCGCCGGTGGACCGAAATTTTTCGCGGCGCCGAGACGACCGCGTAGCGCTGTCTAACAGAAGCAAATCGTCATTTACGACTCATCAACCATGCCGAAAGGTGCACGGAACGCTTCGAATTTTCGGAGCTTTTCCCCGCAGAAAACAGGGCGAACAAACGGAGCGGTCCAATGAACCAACCGAAACTTACCGAGACACAAAATCTGAGCGGGTGCTGCGTCCGCGTCGAGAATCGTCTGCACGGACTCTTTGTCGCCAAGCGGATGGTGTCGCAAGCCGGCACGACGAAATGGGTTCGTCCGCAGCCGCGCCAGGAGAGCCGTTCGTAAGCCGGCGCACGGGGACGCCGGAAAAGGGAGGATCGAGCGGGGTGCATGAGGCCTGCACCCCGCTCGATTGTTTTCAACGGCTCGTTTGATTCACTCCGGTCCTTGCCGGGCTTGACCCGGCAATCCATCATGTTGAACGGAATGACTTTTCGATGGATGCGCGGGTCAAGCCCGCGCATGACGATCCTAGCCGGTATATTCCAGGATGTGCATGCCGGCGCCCCAGCGATCGATCAGGTAGAGCCGGCCGTGTTCATCGGCGCCGATGTCGTTCGACTGGATGCCCTCCTGCCCGTCGGGCAAGGCCGGCACATAGCAACCGACCTCCTTCGGTCGCAGCGGATCGCTGACGTTCACCGCGCGTAGGCCGGCATTGAAGTAGGTCAGGAAAACGAGGTCCTTCCACGGCCCCTCGGCCGGCAGATTCTCCAGGATGTTGTGGGCGCCGAACCGGCCGGGGCGATTGAAATACTTGTCGCGGTCCGGAAAGAACGTCGACACCGGCAACGGGTTCGTCTCCTCGCGGATGTCGACGATCCACATGAACTGGCTGTCCCAGTATTTCTGCTTGGCGCGCGCCTCGTCGGTGACCACCAGGTAGGGACGATCGCCGATCGGCCACGCGGTGTGCGTCGAGCCCGGGAACGGCGGCGACCAGCAGACGTGGCCGACAAGCTGCATGTTGCGCAGATCGGTGCAGTCGATCACGGCGACGCCGCCACCCCAGAACGCCGCGAACATGCGGTTGCCGCGAATCATCGGTGGACCATGCAGCGTCAACGCGGTGTCGGCCGGCATCGGATCGTTGCCGGCGCCGTCGCCGTCCGCCTTCTGCCACGGCAGACCCCAGATGCTGACGAGCTCCGGCTTGAGCGGATCGCTGACGTCCATCGTCCAGATGACGCGGCGGTTCCAACCTTCGGCATCATTGGGGAAGAACGCGAGCTTGCGTTTGTTGTCGACGCCGAAGCGATGCGGACCGGAGCCCGGCATGTCGTGGAAGCCGATCTCGCGCGGCTGCGCGGGATTCGAGATGTCGAAGATGAAGAAGCCGGCGCGGGCATTCATCCCCTTCTCGCCGGCGAGCCGCTCCGAATTCACGTAGAGGAAATGATCGCCGACGACACGCAGCTTGTGCATGTGAATGCCGGGCGGCGCGCGGAACTCCCACACCTTGCGCGGCTTGCGCGGATCGGTGACGTCGCTGACAGTGAAGCCTTCCGGCGCAAAGCCGCTAGAGCCGCCGACCGAGCCGACGAAGGCGTGGCCCTTGTAGACTTCGACGATGCTGCCGCAGCCGAACGCCGCCTCGCGGTCGTGGCCGAGCAGGCGGAAATTATGGGCTTCCTCAGGGATGTTGATCGGCATCGTTGTCTCCATTGCGTCCTTCACAATGGATAAGAAGCCAACTTTGGTCGGTTGTTGCAAACGTCAGCTTTGAACAAGTCGCCCCCTTAAACAGACATTACCCAACACAACCCTTGAAAGAACGCCCTCTTTCGCGCCACACTCTGTGGTATACGCGGAGGGCACCATGAACCATGAAGCGTTAGCCAGTGACTCGAAAGGGGACCTGGTCATATCGTTCGAACGAAAGACGTTTGCTGATTTTATCATTGGACTGCTGGGTCAACGTCGCTCGATTGAGAAGTCATTTAGCTATCGCCGGTTCGTAATAGACATGAATTGGCTGTCGGACGTTGATCAGGTTCTTGAGCAACGAATTCTCGCACAAAACGAAGGCTCTCTAGTGGCGTTCTCTGCGAGAGTCTTTTTTGAAGATGGCAAGATCATAACATTAAATAATCAGATTGGTTTCAGGACGTACAGAGATCTTTCCACGAAGATAGCTGTCGGCGTAGATATCAAATGGACTTACCTTATTACTTTTCCTGGAAAGCCTGCGCCTGAAAGGCAAGAGATACGATTTTACGCCTTTACAGATAAGGAAGTGATTCAGGAACGCCCAAATAAACCCGCTCAGTCAAAAAACTTTATTTTGAAAGATAACGGAAAGGAAGAAATCTATTACGCCATTCACTTCTCCGATATTACTTGGGGAGAAGATATTTCCAATCAATTGACTGGGTTTATTGAATCCAAGACAGAAGCAATGGGAATGATTTCGCGAATTGCCCGATCCCTTGACTTTCA
>CAYYDL010000660.1:0-8276 GCA_964470545.1 uncultured Hyphomicrobium sp.
CAAGGCCGCGATCGAAGACCCGTGCGATCCTTTCTCGCTCGGCCGGGTCTTCAAGCCTGTTGGCATCGACGGTGACATTGATCGGCAGCTTGCGTTCGGCCAACAGGAAATGCGCCGGATCTTCATATGCGGGCATGGCGCTGTCCGTCGGCAATCCCAATTTCGCGCAAAGGCCGCGCATCAGCTTATCGGCATCCTCGACTTGCGCAGGGCGCGCAATGCTTTCGCTGACGATCAGATCCTGGTTTTCCCAAAGCGGCAGGCCGTCGCCGCGCCAATAAAGCGCGAAAGCCCAACGCGGCAACTGTTCGCCCGGGTACCATTTGCCCTGCCCGTAATGGAGCAGTCCGCCCGGCGCAAAGCGGCGCTGCAGACGGCGAATGAGTTCATCGGCATAGCGGCGCTTCGTCGGCCCGACCGCGGCGGTGTTCCATTCGGCGCCTTCCATATCGTCGGCAGAGACGAACGTTGGCTCGCCGCCCATGCTCAGGCGCACGTCACCCTTGGCGAGACGGTCATCGACGCGTTTGCCGCTCTCGACGATCGTCGCCCACGTCTCGTCATCGTAAGGCTTCGTCACGCGCGGTGTTTCGCGGATGCGTGTGACGGCCATCTTGAAGTCGAACGCGACCTCCGCCTTCGAATGGCCGCCGCTGATCGGCGCGGCGCTGATCGGATGCGGCGTGGCGGCAAGCGGAATATGGCCTTCGCCCGCCAACAGGCCGGAGGTGGCGTCGAGGCCGATCCAACCGGCGCCCGGAATATAGACCTCCGTCCAGGCGTGGAGATCGGTGAAATCCGTATCGGCGCCAGCCGGGCCGTCATGCGGCTTCACGTCCGGTTTCAGCTGAATCAGATAGCCTGAGACGAAGCGCGCTGCGAGACCGACATTGCGCATGACCTGCGTCAGCAGCCAAGCGCTGTCGCGACACGATCCGGATGCCTTCGTCAGGGTTTCTTCCGGCGTCTGGACGCCCGGCTCCATGCGGATGAGGTAGCCGACGTCACCTTGCACCATGCGATTGAGATCGCAGATGAAATCGATCGTCGTCTGCGGCTTGCGGCTGACTTTCTCGAGATAGCGCTTCAGAGCCGGGCCGACGGGATCGGGTACGAGGTAGGGTGCCAAATCCTTTTTCAGTAGGTCGTCGTACGTGAACGGCCAATCCTTCGCGGCTTCCTCGATGAAGAAATCGAACGGGTTGATGACGGCCATATCGGCAATGAGATCAACCGTGACAGAGAATTCCGTCGTCTCCTCCGGAATCACCACGCGGCCAAGAAAATTACCGAATGGATCCTGTTGCCAATTGAGGAAGTGCGTCTTCGGCGTGAGCGTGAGCGAATAGCTCAGGATCGGGGTTCGACAGTGGGGTGCCGGACGGAGGCGAATGACTTGCGGCCCCATACTTACCCGTCGATCGTAGCGGTAGCTCGTTTGATGGGTCAGCGCGACGTGGAGGACCATGGATGCGGCAGTATCCCTGTTTGATCTCGTGAGGAGCGCTACTCGAGACGGCGCACGGCAACGAAATACGCCCAATTGCGTTACCGGGCGGAAAGTTGTGGTACAAGCGCGCGACAGCCTAAAAACTGCCCAGGAAAGCATTCTGCCGCAGGTTTAGGCAGGTTGCTAAAGAATTGGGGGGCTCTCTGCGATTTATAAGGGCAACTGTGTGGTTATTGGCGAAATCGTAGAATCGAACATCGTGTTGCTGCCACCGCGCCTCGGTGCGGCCTTTCCGACCGGCGGGGCCCTGCTCGTCGAGTCTTACTGGTATTCGGAATGAAGAATTTTGCCTGCTCGAACTGCGGAAACACCGTCTATTTCGAGAATGTCAAATGCGTGAAATGCGGTTGCACGCTCGGATTTGATAGTGTGGACCTCGGCATCGTCGCGATCACGGATGCGGGACCGAGCGAGGTCACGCCTGAGGTTCCAATTTTCCGCAAGCTCAGCGCCGGTCCCGACGACGGCCTCCTCCGCTATTGCGCGAATGCCGAATTCGGCGTCTGCAATTGGTTGACGCCTGCGGGGGAGAGCAACGTCTTCTGCAAGGCCTGCGATCTCAATCGTCTCATCCCCAATCTCTCCGAATCCGGCAGCCTGCTCGCGTGGCGCGCGCTCGAGCACGCGAAGAAACGCCTCGTGTATTCATTGATGCGGTTCGGGCTGCCCTTCGACGGCACCGCTTCGACCAAAGGTCCGCTAACCTTCGATTTCGTGAGGAATGCCCTGACAGGCCATCTCGATGGCGTCGTCACGATCGACGTCAGCGAGGCCGACGCGGTCGAGCGCGAGCGGCAGCGCAAACAGTTCGATGAACCTTATCGTTCGTTGCTCGGGCATCTTCGTCATGAGAGCGGGCACTATTACTGGATGGTCCTCGTCGAAGAAGCCGGACGGCTCGACGAATTCCGCGATCTCTTCGGCGACGAGCGCGAGGATTATGATGCAGCACTCTCGCGCCACCACGGCACCGGGCCGGCGCCCGACTGGCAAGAAAACTACGTTTCCGCTTACGCGAGCGCACATCCCTGGGAAGATTGGGCGGAGACATGGGCTCATTATCTCCACATGGTCGACGCGCTCGATACGGCCGCGGCTGAAGGCATGGAAGGACACGGCCTGCGGCTTGATTTGCGTGACGACATTTACTCGAGCGTGACTTTCGACGCTCTGATGGCACGCTGGATTCCACTGACGATTGCCTTGAACAGTCTCAGCCGCAGCATGGGGCACGACGATTTCTATCCCTTCGTCATTCCGGAGCCTGCCTACGCCAAGCTGGCGTTCGTGCACCGTGTCATCCACGCACGCACCGAGCAGGTCCCGGCCAGTGCGGACAAAAGTTTAAACTTGACTCCATAAGTATAGATTAGCTTAATGGCGCGTCTGCCATTTGCGGGGCCTTGAACCCCGATACTTTGGAGAAAAGTCATGAGACGCTCGCACCTTGCCGGTGAGCGATTGGACGCGCGCGATATGTCCGGCGCTGTTCTCGCCGCCTCGATGTTCGCCGCATCCGTCGGAATGATCTGGGATCTGGCGACGGGCCATGTATCGGCCTTCGACCGTATGCTCGCGAACCTGTCCGAAGACGAAGATGTCGACGATGAGTCCTGAACATCGCAGTACAGGCAGCTTCTTCATTTTTCCGAGATCAACACGCGGATAGGCCGTCATGCGGAATAAATCCCCAAAGTCAAGTTCCCGCCCTACGACAGACGAAGAGTCTTGCGCAGGACACGCGCTCGGATTCCCGCTTCGCAGCGAGCTTGGATTTTCTTCGATCGAGAACCTCACGGTCGATGTATTTCGCGCCGCCTGTGAAATCTATACGAGCGGATCGGCGCAACCATGGGAAATCGCGCACAAGATCGCGGACGAAAATCTCGGCGCCGTCGAGGGTCCCCTTTTCGTGGCGCGCGTCACGGCGCTCCTGCGCGCGCTTCGGTCAGAGCGTAACATCGGCTTTTCTTATCTGAGCATTGGTTGCCAGCATATATCACCTGATGAGCTCGCCATCGCAGGCCTTCTGAAGGCGGTTCGCTCCCGCGATGCCCTCGGCATTCGGCGAGGTCTCATGCTGGTGCTCGACAAGGCCCAATCTTCGGCGCGGACCGAGGCGGCAGCCCGGGCACTTGCCACACTTCAGCTGCAGCTTTCGACGTCGAAGGGCGACGACGGCGCCGAAATTCAAGATCTCCAAACCCAAACTGTCCAGGCTGTTTACCTCCACTAACGTGGACGTCGAACGACATGTCCGCTTCGAACATCATCGTGTCAAATCTGCGTATGCCGCCCAAAAAGACGCTTTCTCTACCTGCCCTACGCCAAGGAAGCCAAGACGCTAGCTCGTTCACGGCGGCACCGGATTGTCAGCAGAGTCAACGAGGCTCGAATATCCGATATCGGGTCGATGAGCTGCTGAGGGGCGGACGAGAGGCCATCCTGGTCCATCGCGGGCAGGAATATCGGCTGCGGATCACGTCCACAGGAAAACTCATCCTGACGAAATGACGACGCTCAATTGCACTCAGCCGGGACCCTTGATCAATGCGCATGACCACACGTTTTCTAATATCTGCTGGTGCTGCGTTTCTGTTGGCTACAGTACCATTTGTAAGCCGCGAAGCGTTTGCCGCTGACGCGCCGGCAGCGGCGTCAACGCCTCGCGTCCTCTCCATTGGCGGCGACATCACCGAGATCCTTTATGATCTCGGCCAGCAGAACAAGATCGTAGCAGTCGATACGACGAGCCAATATCCCGCCGATGCCCTTAAGAATAAGAAATCCGTCGGCTATATGCGGGCGCTTTCAGCCGAAGGCGTTCTTTCCGTCAATCCCACACTCATCATCGCGTCGGACGAAGCCGGCCCGCCGGAGGTCGTCAACGCCTTGAAGAGCAGTGGCGTCCGCTACATTACCATCGAGGACAAGCCGACGGCCGACGGCGTTTCCGCGAAGGTCCGTCACGTTGGAAACCTCCTCGGTGCCGACGATGCAGCTCAGGCGCTCGCTGCAAAAATCGAGTCGGAGTTCGCAACTCTCAAAGCCGCACGCAAAGAGATCAAGACCCGGAAGAAAGTGCTTTTCATCCTGGCGATTCAAAACGGGCGGGCAACTGTGGCGGGAGCGGGAACTGCAGCCGATTCCATCATGCAACTCGCCGGGGCGGACAATGCGGCCGTCGGCGTCTCCGGCTACAAACCTGTCAGTGACGAGCAGCTGACGGAATTTGCGCCGGATGCCGTCATCGTCATGCGTCGCGGCGAAAGCGATCAACATAAAGCCGGACAGGCGCTGACTTTGGCCGGCCTCAGACAGTCGCCGGCCGCAAAGACCGATAAACTCATCGAGATGGATGGCCTTTATCTTTTGGGCTTCGGCCCGCGGGCACCATCCGCTGCGCGCGATTTGATGAAATCCATCTACCCGGAGGCAGGTCAAGCTGCCGCAATGCCGTGACGATCGCCGATAGCAAGACCGAATCGGCGGTGATGATACCTTCCAGGCCGTCACGCAGCAGCGTTTTCATGGCGCTTACCGCTCTCTTGTTTTTTATGGCGCTTCTGTCGCTCGCGATCGGGCCGACGGGAATTTCTCTGCACGCGTTGCCGCGCGCGCTTGCCGCGTATCTCGGCTATACTTCCGATTCCGCGGCGGAGCGCGACCGCCTCGTGCTGATCGATCTCCGATTGCCGCGAACGCTCCTCGCGGCTTTCGTCGGCGCGGCTCTGGCCACCTCCGGCGCAATGATGCAAGGACTTTTTCGCAACCCGCTGGCTGATCCCGGGCTTATCGGTGTTTCGTCCGGCGCGGCCTTAGCCGCGATTGCGACTATTGTGCTTGGACATGGCATCGCTGCGCCGCTTGTAGCGCCGCTCGGAATTTACGCGCTGCCGCTCGCAGCTTTCGTCGGCGGACTTATTACAACGATCATCCTCGTTGCGATCGCTGGGCGCCATGGTCAACTTGCAGTCGGAACTTTGCTGCTCGCCGGCATCGCGGTCGGAGCGCTCGCAGGTTCGATCAGCGGCTTCATCGCGTACGCGAGCGACGATCGAGAACTTCGGGATTTGACGCTCTGGTCGATGGGCAGCTTGTCCGGAGCGAGTTGGCAAAAGGTGTTCGCAGTGACACCGTTTGCGATTGCGATCGGGTTCGTCATTCCGCGTCTCACGCGCGGGCTCAACGGCTTTCTCCTGGGCGAAGCGGAAGCCATGCATCTCGGCATCGATACCGAGCAGATCAAGCGCCTGACCATTGCCACAACAGCGGCGGCAGTCGGCGCGGCGGTCGCCGTCGCGGGCGTCATAGGATTCGTAGGTCTCGTGGTGCCGCATGTCATGCGCCTGATTTCCGGGCCGGACAATCGAATCGTTCTTCCCGGTAGCGCGCTTCTCGGAGCAACGCTCGTCATGGTCGCCGACATGATCGCGCGCATGGCCGTGCGCCCGGCGGAACTTCCAATCGGCATCGTGCTCGCTCTCATTGGAGCGCCGGTTTTTCTGCATCTCGTCCTGAGACGCGGCATGGGCGGATGGGAGTGAATGCAATGCTCGAAGCGCGACACGTCACGGTCCGCCGCGGCCCCAAGGTTCTTGTCGCCGATGCGTCGCTATCGATCGTTCCGGGAAAACTTACGGCGATCATCGGGCCGAACGGCGCCGGGAAATCGACGTTGCTTCGCGTCATGGCGGGAGAACTTCGGCCCAGCGACGGCGCCGTTTCACTCGACGGCAGAGATATCCGCGATATTCCGGTCGCGCGTCTTGCGACCCGGCGGTCGGTCGTGCCGCAATCGACCAACCTTTCATTTCCATTCACCGTGCTTGAAGTCGTCATGTTGGGCGCCACAGTGCCTGGCTTCGGCATCAAAGATCCCGAGGCTGCGGCGGCCGCGCGCGACGCGCTCGCAGCAGTGGGACTGCGGACGTTGGAAAACCGTATGCTTCATGAACTCTCGGGGGGCGAGCGCCAGCGTGTTCATATCGCGCGGGCGTTGTGTCAGTTACATACGGCGCCGCGCGGTCCTGGAGAGACGGCGGCGCTTTTGCTCGATGAACCGACGGCGAGCCTCGACCTCAATCATCAAGACGGTGTTCTCACGGTCGTCAAAGAACAGTCACAAAGCGGCCGGGCGGTGATGCTTGTTATTCATGATCTCAATCTCGCCGCTGCTTTCGCCGATGAGGTCGTGCTGATGGCCGACGGCCGAATTGTCGGACAAGGTACGCCCGACGATGTCTTGAATGAAGACCTTCTCAGCCACACCTTCGGGTGTCGATTGCGGATCGAGGCGTCCGGAGATGGCAGGCGACTGGTTCTGCCCGAGGCGATCACCCGCAGAGCGAGAACGGGAGCGGCAACAGGATGATGACATTACCCGATGAGATCCATCGTACCGGTGTGGCGGTGCCATTGGCCATCCCCGTCTTGATTTCAACGGATATCGAGCGGGCAGCCGAAACGTATGGCAGCAAAGGATTTGCTGTCGTGAACGCCGCACACAATTATCTCATCCTGCGCAGACGAGCGGTCGAACTGCACATTTCGAGCGTTGCGCAGATTCCGGAGCCTCAATGTGTCTCTGCATACATTCGCGTGAGCGACGTCGACGAATGGCACTCGGCATTTAAAAACGGCAACTCGAAGCGTCTTTCGGGCGTCGAGGACAAGCCGTGGGGCATGCGTGAATTCCACTTCGTCGATGATGACGGCAATCTCCTCAATATCGGGCAGATGTTGCCAACGCACGCGAGAATGGACGCGTAAATCGTGCATCTAATGTTGACTTTTTATGTGCACAATTTTAGCGTTCCGCAGCTGTGCATAAAGGGAGCCTTGTCGGGCCGCGCATCCGAGAACCATCCTCGCGCGCAGCACATTTCTGGATCTAGAATGCGTCTTGGAGCACACTGACTTCCCGTCTCGCCGCTCTAAGATCGTAGACAGCGGGCCGGATCCGCAAAGAAACCCCAGCTCCCGGCCCGCTGTTTCATGTCACAACGAGGTGCTCTCAGATGTACATTGCAATGAATCGTTTCAAAGTCGCGCCCGGCGCAGAAAAAGATTTCGAACAAGTCTGGATCACGCGCGAGGTGAACTTGCACAAAGAGCCGGGCTTCGTTTCATTTCACCTGCTGCGCGGTCCGACCAAGGACGATCACATCCTCTATTCTTCGCACACCGTCTGGCGGTCGTTCGCCGACTTCGAAGCGTGGACAAAATCCGACTCGTTCCGGAAATCCCATTCGGGCGCCGGCGGCTCCAAAAAGCTTTATCTCGGTCACCCTGAGTTCGAAGGTTTCGAGGTCGTTCAGGAAGTCGGCGCCGATGGGACGAAGTCGGTACTGGCGGCGGCTGAGTGAGCCTGATGACCGGCACAGCAGCATCGGATACGTTGGCGCGGCTCCCTCTTCGAGAGCGGCTCGCCAATAACGCCGACGGAATTCTCGAGCAGATCGCCCGCGAGTACGGTGTCAGCACATTCGAGGTCGTTGAGGCGCTTCCTGCAGAGCAGCGCGCGATATTTCCGGGAAATGATTTCGAACGAATTTTGTCTGAGCTGACGTCGTGGGGCTCGGTCGTTTTCATCGTGCACACGCCCGACATCGTCCTCGAATGCGAAGGCCCGATTCCGCCTGGGACGTCCGGACGCGGATACTTCAATCTCCATGGTGACAGTCCGATCGGTGGGCATATTAAGGCCGAAAATTGTACATTCATCGCCTTCGTGATGCGGCCGTTCATGGGACGGGAGTCGCGC
>CAYYDL010000661.1:0-2628 GCA_964470545.1 uncultured Hyphomicrobium sp.
ATCGATGTCGAGCGGCTTGGTCGCCATCTCGACCGCGCGATAGGTGTAGCGCGGGCTCACGTCGGTGCAGTACCGCGTGTGCAGTGTCAGGCCGATGCGCTGTGCTTCGGTCAGGCTTAGTTCGTCCTTGCTGTAGTCAACCTCATAGTCCGGGGTCCGCAGCTTGTCGACAAAGACGCCTGCGGTGTCGTCGGGCGTCACGCCGCTGTTGTCGATGCGGCCCTGATCGAATGCCGCGGTGCTGGCATGGATCGCGCTACCGAGCGCCGCTCGCAGGCCGGACGGCATCCGCATCCGCATGATGTTTTCGCCTTCGAACTTGTAGGCACAGTCGAACAGCTTTCCCCATGCGGAGGCGCGGACGACTAAAGACGGTTCACTCACTTCGAATTCCTTGCCGGCGGCGCCGGCGCTTGGGGTGTTGGGGTGGTGACTAAAAAGGCCGCGCACGACCTCGACCGCGACGTAGAAAAATCCAACGCAATAGAGGTAGATGAAGGCCCAAGTGGCGACACGGACCCAATCCACGGAGCTGGCGCGCTGCGGTGCAATGCCAGGGCGCAATTGCATCGGAGCATCGCGGTCTGCAGCGAGGTAGCAGGGACGGCCATTCATGCGAACACTCCTTTGGCGATGAACCACGCGACATCGATAGCCAGTTCACTCAGTGCGGCGGCGCGGCGGCGGCAGTCTTCGGAGAGATTGGGGGTTCCCGACCGCTCTTCGCCGGCCGCGATGCTCAGCTCGTTCTCGCACTGCCACGCAAGAACCTGAATGCAGCCGCGCGCGGCTTCGGTGGAGGGCGGGCGCGGAATGCTCATGTGTAGGAACCTCCCAGTGCGACGATGATCGATACCCAGGCCAGCGGCAGCAGGGGCCAGAGGACGAGTTCGTACCAGGGCATGTCGGCGATTGGGGAGAGTTCACGGCGCATCGCAATCTCAAATGCGGCGGCCATGGATATCGACTTCATAAACTGGCGCGCAGCAGCCGCGCGCCTTCACCTTTTGTGGATAGTCTCCATCAGGGTGGACGGCAATATCCTTGAGTGCGACGGGGCACGCCACATACTTAACGGCGTTTTGCGCAAATTCCCGCGTCATAGCTGGCGACGGTGAGAAATGTAGTCCACCGCCACACTCGTTTGTTCCGCCATCCCAGTCGGGCGCTACCGGGATAGTGCCGGGCGTATAGTCAAATGCATTGCGCTCGGCCTTGAAATTGGCGTCAAGACCTTTGTAGAGGAGTGCAACGCCATCGGTTACATCGACCCCGTAGTATTCGCACCATTCCTCTGGCGTATCGATTCGAAATGTGATTTGGTGGCCGCCGTCGATTTTTGCTCTATCGCCTCGAATCAGGACCGCCACATTACTGCTGGCCGTGCCAACCACTGCGCCGAATACCGAAAGCTGCGTATAGCCTTTGGCCACGACGTGCGGCTGAGACGATCCCCACGCCTCGACGTGCGGCTGAGAGGCGCCGTCGGCAATCAAATGTAGGGCGGCACCAGCCGTCACGCGGATTAGCTCTTTGTAAGAGCCACTGACCGTGAGTTTGAATTTTCCATCGCCAAGCTCAATAGCAACGCCGGAATTCAGAGCTTCTTGCGCTTCCGCTTGTGTCTTGCAGAATTTCACGGATTTTCCCAGTGTGAATTGGATTAAGCGATTCGAACACCCGACGGCACCACGCTCTGTGCCGGCTGCCTCACGTCGCGCAGGAACTGCTGGTTACGCACGAGGCGCTGGTTCTGGATTGCGCGGGCGCGTTCGTTGGCGATGCGATCGATGATGGCGACCGGCTTTGAAATCTGATTCATGGCTGCCTCCTTATTGAGCCGTCCGCTCGGCATACGCGAGCGCGGCGTGTTCGAGTTCAAGGTCGATATCGCACGCGATCCGTGCCAGCTCGGCAGTCTGCAGGGCGTTCAGGCCCTGGCGGCTGCGGTTGACCATGTACACGTAGAGCTTGTGCATGGCCTGCCGGAACGCCGCGTTCTCGACCGCTTCGCCGAGCACCGTGCAAAACGTGCCGTCGTCGGTCTTCACGTCTTCCAGCGCGCCGTCGATGGCGGCGCTGTGGGCCTCACAGTCGGCGCCGTAGAGGCGCGAATAGTCGGTAGCGGCGGCTGCTGTATTCATCGTTATCTCCCTGCGCTTGGGTGGCGCGGAGATAACATTAGCACCGTGCTAATCAGAACGCAATAGCACCGTGCTAATATTACCGACAAACGGTAGTACACTCGCCCATGAAAAAGCCCGCGCGTGGCGGGCTACCGAGAATCAACTACAAGCGTTTACGGTCTGGTTAAGTGGAGCGATGCGATGACGTGTGAAAATATCGACTGGATTTCTGTGTGGGCACCTATGGCGGCTATCGCTGCGGCAGCATATGCGGCATACGCCGCATGGCGCGCCCAACGGATCGCCAAATCTGTACGCAAGTTTTGACCTTCGTATTGCCAGATGGCAATCCTTCACGCGCCCGCTCTTCTCCTTATTGAAGGGAGGAATACCATTTGATTATTTCCAGTATTGCCATGCTGATACTCAACACGATTGCGCTGATCGCAATCCTCGTTGCCAATCGGGAATTGGACAGGGCCGAGCGCGAGATGGAAAGTCT
>CAYYDL010000662.1:0-7319 GCA_964470545.1 uncultured Hyphomicrobium sp.
ACATCTTAGTCCTTTGCGGGGGAGGCCCCGACATAGGGTAACAACAAGATTGGCAAATAGGAAAGCAGCGAAGGGCAACCGCTCCTTAGCGTGCCCTGGCCACTTGGTCGAACGGTTTAGCGATGCGCGAAAGCATGCAACGGAGACACTTCCAGCGTGTCCGATGCCAATGCTTTAATGGCTCGTGTAACCGCTACCGCCCCCGCCAATGTTGTATAATATGGGATGTGGTGAAGCAAGGCCGTGCGCCGGATGTCCTTGCTGTCGCTCAGGGCTTTGGAACCCTCAGTTGTATTGAAAACGAGGTGAATGTCACCGTTTTTCATGGCGTCGACAATGTGCGGGCGACCCTCCAGAACCTTGTTGATGGCGTCGCACTGGATGCCATTCGCCTCAAGAAACCGCTTTGTCCCACGTGTCGCCACGACCTTGAATCCCATCGCGGCAAGTTCCTTCACCGGCGCGACCACCCGCGCTTTATCGCTCTCCTTGACCGAGACGAAGACGGTTCCCTTCGATGGCAGTTTCTGACCGGCGCCAAGCTGGCTTTTGCCGAACGCCATTGCGAAGTCGTGGTCGATCCCCATCACCTCACCGGTCGAGCGCATCTCAGGGCCGAGGATCGGATCGACGCCGACGAAACGCGCGAAGGGGAAGACGGCTTCCTTGACTGCGATGTGCTTGTAGACCGGCTTCGTCAGATTAAACGCAGATAGCGGCTTACCAGCCATCACTTCGGCGGCGATCGAGGCAATCGGCAAACCAATGACTTTCGCGACGAAGGGTACGGTCCGAGAAGCACGTGGATTGACTTCGAGAATGAAGACCTGCTCGTCCTTGATCGCGAACTGCACGTTCATCAAGCCAACGACGTGCAGCGCAAGGGCCAACTCGCGTGCTTGGCGTTCAAGCTCGGCGACGATTGTCGGTGAGAGCGAATGTGGCGGTAACGAGCACGCACTGTCGCCCGAGTGAATGCCGGCTTCCTCGATGTGCTCCATGATACCCGCGATGAAGGTATCCTTGCCGTCCGACAGGCAGTCGACGTCGACCTCGACCGCGTCCGTCAGATAGCTGTCGATCAGGAGTGGGCGTCTCTCCGACACGACAAGCTCCGACGGCTTGTCCAGCGTGGCCGAGAGGCGCGCTACGTAACGATCGACTTCGGCGCCATCGTGGACAATCTCCATGGCGCGACCACCGAGCACGTAGGACGGGCGGATGACGACCGGATAGCCGATCTGCTCCGCAATCCCCCGGGCTGCGCCGGGTGTCTTGGCGATGCCGCTCTTTGGCTGCCTGAGCTTCAATTTGTCGATCAAGGCTTTGAAGCGGTCGCGGTCTTCGGCCAGGTCGATCGCATCGGGCGACGTGCCGAGGATCGGAACGCCGGCCTCTTCCAGCGCGCTTGCGAGCTTCAGCGGCGTCTGGCCGCCGAACTGAACGATGACGCCCTTGAGCGAACCTTTGCCGCTCTCGACACGGATGATCTCCAGAACATCTTCAGCGGTCAGCGGCTCGAAGAACAGGCGATCCGACGTGTCGTAGTCGGTCGAGACCGTCTCGGGATTGCAGTTGACCATGATAGTCTCGAAGCCGGCCGCGGTCAGCGCGAAGCAGGCGTGGCAGCAGCAGTAGTCGAATTCGATGCCCTGACCGATGCGGTTCGGGCCACCGCCGAGAATGATGACCTTGTCCTTGCTGGTCGGATCGGCTTCGCACAGGGGATCGCCGCTGAGCCCCGTTTCGTAGGTCGAATACATATAGGCGGTGGGCGACGCAAATTCGGCCGCGCACGTATCTATGCGCTTGAACACCGGCGTCACGCCGAGATCTTTCCGCATCTTGCGAACGTCCGCCTCGCTCACCTTCGCAAGCTTTGCGAGACGCGCGTCGGAGAAACCTTGCGCTTTGAGGGCTCGCAACGGTGCGGCCGTCTTCGGCAATCCGTGCGCCAGAACGCGCGCCTCACTATCGACGATGGCCTTGATCTCCGAGAGGAACCACGGATCGATCTTGCAATACTGGTGAATCTCGTCGAGCGAGAACCCTTCGCGAAACGCTTGCGCGACCTTCAGGATGCGATCGAACGTCGGCCGCGAGACGGCGGCGCGGACGACGTTCTTGTCGTCGCCCTGACCGAGGCCTTCGAGCTGCACATCGTCGAAGCCGGTCAGGCCGGTTTCCATCGAGCGCAGCGCCTTCTGGATGCTTTCGGCGAATGTCCGTCCGATCGCCATCGCCTCCCCGACCGATTTCATCGACGTGGTCAGGGTCGTGTCGGCGCCTGCGAATTTCTCGAAAGCGAAGCGGGGAATTTTGGTGACGACGTAGTCGATCGTCGGCTCGAACGATGCTGGTGTCGCGCCGCCGGTGATCTCATTCTGGATCTCGTCGAGCGTGTAGCCGACTGCGAGCTTGGCCGCTACTTTCGCGATCGGGAAGCCGGTGGCTTTCGAAGCAAGCGCGGACGAGCGCGACACGCGCGGGTTCATCTCGATGACGACGAGACGACCGTCGGCCGGATTGACCGCGAACTGAACGTTCGAGCCGCCCGTCTCGACGCCGATCTCGCGCAGCACCGCGATCGAGGCGTCGCGCATAATCTGGTATTCTTTGTCGGTCAGCGTCAGTGCGGGCGCGACGGTGATCGAGTCACCCGTGTGCACACCCATTGGATCGATATTCTCGATCGAGCAGATGATGATGCAGTTGTCGGCCTTATCGCGGACGACCTCCATCTCGAATTCCTTCCAGCCAAGGACGCTTTCCTCGACCAGAACCTGAGACGTGGGCGAAGCATCGAGGCCGCGATCGATGATTTCGAAGAATTCCTCGCGGTTGTAGGCGATGCCGCCTCCGGTGCCGCCCAAAGTGAACGACGGGCGGATGATGGCCGGCAAGCCGACATGCTCGAGTGCGGTCGCGGCTTCGTCGCGATTGTGTACCAAGCGCGAGCGCGGCGTTTCGAGCCCGATCTCTTCCATCGCTTCGCGGAAGAGCTGGCGATCTTCCGCCTTGTCGATGGCTTCCGCCTTCGCGCCGATCAGTTCGACGCCGTAGCGATGCAAGATGCCCTGTTTGTGAAGCGCCAGCGCTGTGTTCAGCGCCGTCTGACCGCCCATCGTGGGCAGGATAGCATCCGGCTTCTCCTTGGCGATGATTTTTGCAACCACTTCCGGCGTGATCGGCTCGATATAGGTCGCGTCCGCAAGATCGGGATCGGTCATGATCGTTGCGGGATTGGAGTTGACTAGAATGATGCGATAGCCCTCGGCCCTCAGCGCCTTGCAGGCCTGCGTTCCGGAATAATCGAACTCGCAAGCCTGGCCGATGACGATCGGGCCTGCGCCAATGATGAGAATGGAATGGATGTCAGTGCGTTTTGGCATGCGGCGCAAGAATTTGGCCGAAGCTCGCGCACGGGCGCGGTCGGCTCAGGGGTGGATGGAACGTCGGGCTAAGGGGGCCTTATAGGGAAAGCCTTGCGCGGGGGAAACCCCGAAAATATCGCGTTGCGGCGTTCTCCGCCGCGAACGCGATTTAGGCCGCTTTTACATTGTCATATTCGGCGCGCTCGGGTCCTGGCAGGAACACCGTCAAAAGCCCGAGGAAGGGCAAATACGAGCAAATCTCGTAGACATAATCGACGCCCTTCGCGTCAGCGACGAGGCCGAGCACGGCAGCAGCGATGCCTGCCATCCCAAATGCCGCACCGAAGAAAATGCCCGCAATCATGCCGACGCGTCCCGGCACGAGCTCCTGGGCGAATACGACGATGGCCGGGAATGCCGACGACAGGATGAGGCCGATCAGGATCGAAAGGACGATCGTCCACGTCAGATCGGCATAAGGCAACACCAGTGAGAACGGCAGACAACCGAGGATCGAGAACCAGATCACCATTTTCGGTCCGAAGCGATCGCCGAAAAGTCCGCCAAGAATCGTGCCGACGGCCGAGGCTCCGAGGAAAGCAAAGAGCATCAGCTGCGAGGCCTGCACCGACACGCCAAAGCGATGAATGGCGTAGAAAGTGTAGAAGCTCGCGAAGCTCGCCGTGTAGATGTTCTTCGAGAAAACGAGCACGGCGAGAACGGCCAAGGCGGTGGCGGTTCGCCTCCGGGAATGGATGAGCCCCATGCCGTGCGTGCTGCCCACGCGCCTTGCGCCAGCGATCGTGCTCCACTGGCCGACCTTCCACAAGATCACCATCGCCAGCAGGGCGATTGCGGCGAACCACGCGATGCTCCCCTGCCCGTGCGGAACGACGATGAACGCCGCCAGCAGCGGTCCGATTGCCGTTCCAAAATTGCCGCCGAGTTGAAAGAGCGACTGTGCAAGGCCGTGACGTCCGCCCGACGCAAGGCGCGCGATCCGCGACGACTCGGGATGAAAAATAGCCGATCCTACGCCGACGGCCGCGGCTCCGAGCAGCAATCCGGCATAGCTTGTCGCGAAGGCCAGCAGGATGAGACCGGCGAATGTCGATCCCATGCCCACGCTCGTGGAATAGGGGACCGGGCGCTTGTCGGTATAATGGCCGATGAACGGCTGAAGCAGCGAAGCCGTGATCTGGAAGGCCATCGTCAGCATGCCGATCTGCCAGAAGTCGAGGTGGTAAGCCTGCTTCAGCATCGGGTAGATGGCAACGAACAGCGACTGCATCACGTCGTTGAGCAGATGGCAGAAGCTCACGGCGAGCAGGACGGCGAGAGAGGCGCTGGCAACCGGCGAACGAAGCGCAGCGCGGGACGAATCAATGACGGTCATGGAAATCTCCGGGCGAGCATCTAACGCCGGAGCACGTGCGATACATCGCACGCGCCGACATGGCAGCCATCCCAGGTTGTGATATCAAGCCGGATTTGAAGACGGCTATTTTCCGTCGGGCGACGCGGGAGCCGGGCCAACTTCCTTGTTGGGCAGAACGTCCTTCGGGGGATCGATCTTGATGTCGATCGGGAATGAGTAAGTCGTCTTGAAGATCGGCTTGTCCTCGTGACCCGGAACGAGAAGGGCATTGCTCACCGGCAATCCCGTCGTTGCATCGACATAGAACATACGGAAGGCTTGGCTCTGCGTGGCAGTCGAACCTTTCTCCGGCTCATTTTCGAGCTTGTAGGAGAGAACGTCGCGGCCATCGATCTGCGTACGCCCCTTGCAGGCGTAGTTGCCGACATCCGTCTGCTGTTTGACGACGGTGTCATCCATCTGCTCGCGGAGCTGTGCGGCGATTTGCTGAGGGACCGGCCGCCAGCCGCCCTCTCCCTGCTTCGACCAGGCTTGGTTCCCGACGAGAATGAGTTCCGTCGTCTGCTTCGTCAGCTTGAGGGTGACCGTCTGATGCATGCGGTCGGGAAGAACGTAATCGATCTGCATCGCGGTCGGCCCGTTCTCGGTGATCATCTGGGTATCCATGCGGAACCAAGACGAATTGCGAAGCTTTTTGAGTGCCGCGGAAACTTCGTCGGCGCACGGATTGGCGTTCGGCTTCGCAGGCGCCGGAACCTGCGCCGAGGCGTTACCCGCGGATGCGGCAATCAGAACAAATGCAAATACAGTGCGGCGCATGGAGCCATCCCAAACGATGCCGGTAACCGGCGCTAATGGACTTTTTGCGCGGGCGCGTTCGCCGGCGCAACAATGTTGATATCGGTCGGATACGAATATTTGACTTCCCGAAGCGGCTTCGAGCCCTCGCCGAGCGTCGCTATGACGTTATAGGCGGGAAGCCCGCTTTTCGGATCCACGTAAATCGTCCGAGCAAGGATCTTCGAGCGGTCGGCCTGGGGATGCGTCTTATCCTCGTTCCTGTAGCCCAGCAGATCCTGATTTTCGTATTTGACGGTGCCTAGACACTCATATCCTTCGAGCTTGCTTGGGCGCGCCAGTGCCTCGGCAACTTCCGCGATGATCGACTGCGTGAATTGCGGCTGCAGTTCCTCGAAACTGCCACCCGAACCCGAATAGGCGCGATTGTTGACCAACATCGTCTGCTGCTCGCCGGGCATCGCGGGCGATGTCACCGTCTGAAGCATTCTCAGAGGCGGCATATAGTCGATCCGCATGTGAGCGTCGCCTTCGGCGGTCGCTTGGGAAAACTCCACGCGAAATGCTTTCAGCGACAGCTGCTTTCTAACGGCCGTCAGAACATCGGCGGAACAGTCCGTACCGGCCGCAGCCGCGGGGGTCGCGGCCACCAGCACTGCAGCAGCCAAAAAGAACAGGCGCATCAACTTCCTCCCAGAGTTTTTCCCTGGGTTATAGGCAAATCTGCCGCAGAAGCGATCTTAAAGTTCAGCAAGGTTGATTTGTCGGTTCCGCACCCGACACACGCGCGGCCCGGCCTACATCTTTCGCATTTTCGCGCAGGGGTCGCCGCGTTCGGCCGGTTGCGTGAACACGATGAAATCGGCTGCCGGCTGGCCGTCGGGATCGCGCGGGATATACGACTCCTCGTCGGCGCGCTCGTTGTCGACCTCGACGAACATCACCGACACGACTTTTTTCTCCGGAGCGCGATGGCGGATATACCAAGGGACGGCGCGATCCGTTCGCGCGTGCCCCGTACCAGCAACCAGGATCGCCGACCCGTTTTCCTGCACGGCTCTTAGTACGGCGTCGGCCAAGTGGGCGTCGCGGTAGCGCTGCGCGAATGCCATGCCAGCGAACGCTTCCTTCGGCAGTGCGCCACAATGGGCTCCTTCGATTTCCTTGATGGAAGCTGCATCGAATTTCTGACCAAGCGGCACATCGAGTGCGAGACGCTTGCGGTCGTCGGCAGAAAGCGCATCTGCAGTACCCTTGGCCGCTCTCATGATCTCGGCGCGCGAGACGTCGCCTGCGTAGATCGGACGTCCGCCTCGAATGACCGCCTCGAATACTGGATCATAAAGATCCGGCCATCTCGATTTGTGCCAACCGACAAGCTGCTTCAAGTCGGCGACTGTCATCGTCTGGCCGCTCTGCCTCCGGGCTGCAAAGGTGTCGATGCCCCGCTGTTGATCGTCACGAAGCTGCTCGAACACGATCGCCGTCCGGTTCGTTGGCGAGGTGCGCGCGAATTCATCGATGGCTGCCGCTTGCAGCAGGTGATGCGTGGCGTTGTCGTGGATCTCGCCGAGTATCAGCACGCCGCCTGACGCGATCGCGCTGGAAGCAGACGATTTCAGACGCTCCCACTGATCGTTAGGACACGGCGCTTTGGGATCTTCGGCGGCGGGCTCGGCAGTGGCGTAAATCTTTCCGCACAGCGGATGCGCACATGATTTCGAGGTTTGCGCAATTTCCTCCAGAAATGCGCCTTTCGCCGGCGAGCA
>CAYYDL010000663.1:0-2236 GCA_964470545.1 uncultured Hyphomicrobium sp.
CTCCGCGCGCGGTTCTGGAAGCTGTTCCGGGTGTCAATCGGGCGGATATTGAGAAGCTGAAGTATGCCGACAAGTCGGCGGTCAGCGACATCCTGCAGAAGGCGCAGTCTTATGTTACCGATCAGACCGGGCCGGCTTTTCTCGTAACTGTAAGCGCGCACCGGCCCGATGACGGTTACAACGTCGACAGGACCTACGTGATCGCAACGGAAGTTGATCCGTCCGCGCCTTATCGATTGCTTGCAAAATGGCCCATGGTCAGTTCGCCGGCGGAGAAAACGCAATGACGCAAGATACGAACAGTCGTGGCCGAATTCGCCGCCTGTACTCCTGGTGGCTGCGAGAATTGGCCAGTGTCATCACCCGTCGGCAGGCCAGCGAGCGGCCCTGGCGTACAATGCTTCTCCAATCCGCTGATGGATTGCAGATCTTCACCAAGGGAGAAGGGCCGATAACTTGCCTCGCGACTCTCAGGAAGGACGCAGACCCCGACGAAGTCGCCAGCGTGAGGCGAATTTTGATCGGTAGGTCTTCGCAAGACTCAAAGCAGATCTTGCTTCGACTTTCGCCAATGGAGGTGGTTCAGAGAACGATACGAGTGCCCGAAGCCGCGGCGGACTTGATGGATTCGATCGTAGAAAACAAGATTGAAACAATAGTCGCCTGGCCGCTGGAGAATACATACTACAGTTATCGTATCGCAGGCCCCAATGCTCTGTCGTCAGACCAAATCGATACTGAAATCATCGCAACAACGCGGCAAATCGTCGATGGTGCCCTGGAGCGCGCGAGAGAGATCGGTCTTTCACCGCGAGCGGTAGACTTTGCACCTTCGCCGGAAGCCTCGTCGGTCGTCGAACTCCTGCGTCTTGAGCCCGACCCGATAAGTCGAACAGCCCGCCGACTGAATTTTGCTCTTGGAACTCTCGTCGCATGCAGCCTAGTGGTCTGCTCATTTGGCGTTTATCAGCTGTGGACGCGCGAAACCCAATTCAACGACCTAGACAATCAGATCGCGGCCGTCATGACGCGCGTCGACGAAGTGAAGCGGCTCAATGAAGAAAACACAAAAATTAAAGACGAGCGGGAACGTCTCGCCAAGCGTAAAATTGACCGACGACCGGTCATGGAACTGATCGAGGCGCTGAGCCGCGCGCTTCCGGATACCGCTTATCTTGATGAATTCGAAATACACGACGACGACGCACGCATCGTCGGAAAATCACCCGACCCCACGGGGCTGATCGAAACGCTCGAAAGCACGCCCGAATTCGAAGACGTTCGATTTTCTGCTCCCACGACGCGCGAAGACGGACAGACGCTCGGCACGTTCTCGATCGTAGGCAAAGTTCAAAGCGAAGGAACTCCGGAGAAGACCCCGTGAAATCCTATGGAGCCTACCTATCCCTCGCAGTACTGCTTGTGGTTCTCTTGACCTTGGGGGGCGTCGCCGCCGCGCCACTGGTGCAGGTCGCGATGCTCGAGAACTCTATAGCGGAAAAGCAGGCGCTCCTTCCGCAACTACGCGCGAAGGTGGCACATGAGGACAAACTCAGAAAAGAACATGCGGATCTCGCGGCCCTCGGCCAAGACAAGAGTTTGTTGCTTGAAGGGGATAAAACGGGTGTAGCTGGAGCAAATCTGCAGAGCCTCGTCAATTCGCTCGTCACCGCCAACGGCGGAACGGCCTCAAGCATTCAGATCCTGCCGCCCAAAGAGGACGGCAATCTCATGCAAATCTCGGTAAGCATTTCTATCAACGTAGGCATCGACGGCCTCCGCGACATTGTTCACAGCCTCGAAACCGGAATGCCCCTCATCTTCATTGACGACATCACTGTAAGGGCGATTCACGACGACTTTCGGCCACCCGAACCTCACTACATTGGGCCGCTTGACGTAACTTTGCAGGTTAGCGGTTTTGCTGCACCAAGCGGACCATCCTGATATGATGAAGTACCGTCCGCTCCTCCTCATAGTGGTGTCCCTGGGCTTGGGTGTACTGGTATGGCTCGACAATCGCGATGCCATATTATCGATGTGGGCGTCCCCTGCGCCCAGCCGCTTGCAAGCGACCGCACAAGTCGAGCCGCCGAACGGCGCAAAGCCGGAGAGTCCTACCGATACACAACAAACAACCACGACGGTATCATCCCTCCTTACGGGTAACACCTTGGCGTCTTTCGATATGTCATAGCTGGAAAACTGGGTGCAGAGGCCGCTTTTTGCACCAAGC
>CAYYDL010000664.1:0-2357 GCA_964470545.1 uncultured Hyphomicrobium sp.
AGTCTCTTTTCGCTCACCTTGAAGGGTGCGGTTGATACCAAGCTGACGAAACCCGAACAAGTGCCGGAGTGGGCGATGACGGCATGGTTCGAGATCGGCGTCCGCAGCAGGGCGGGCGCCCCCGATTTGGGCCGGAGCCGACGAGGGCGCGGTTGCGACGGCGCATCACCGGCGTCGCGCCCCACGTTCCAACGCGCTCTGTCACGCCGGCGCTGCGCGCGAGTCGTCACGAGCGCGAGACGGCGTTCAGACGGATCCAAAATTTCGGCTATTTCGAGCATTATGGTGGCGCACGAGGTGGCGCGTTACTTGCTTGTCTACGTTAGACCGATTAGTTTCAACTTCACCCAAGTGTCTCTTAATATTGGCGCCTAACCGTCATGTTAAACCTGAGTAAGATTTCTGAATTCTTGGGCACGCTCGCGCCGCAGGACGCTGAAACCGCTATTATCAAGTCTGAATTCGACAGCGATTACTACCTCGGTGCATATGACGACGTAAAGAGAAGCGGACTCGACCCGTTAAGCCATTTCGTGGAACACGGGTGGAAGGAGCTAAGAAATCCGAATGCTTGGTTCAATACTTCTGCGTACTTGACGTTATATCCGGACGTCAGGGAGGCAGGGCTAAATCCTTTCTTTCACTACCTGAAATTCGGACGTGCTGAGGAACGTCTGCTCCCTCGCGCACCGGCAAAACCGCCGGAACTTTTGATCGACGCCGAGGGCATGGCAAAGGCCGGGCTGCTCGACATCGAGGCCTATGTCCAACGCACCGGCAGTCCTGCTTTCACAACGATCGCCGAGACGCTCGATCATGCGATCGAACGGGGTTCCGTACCGCTGGCTGCCTTGCGCGGCGACTCCGAGACGATCGCTGAGTTTCTCTTGGAGCTTGGCAACCTCTGCCGCACCCGACATCTGCAAACGCAAGCCCAGAGCTTTTATTTGATGGCACTGGAGCGGGATCCTGATGCATTCCACGCGTGGCATCAGATGGGCGATTCATTCCTCGACATGCGGAATTTCCAAGCCGCCGTTCGCTTCTACCGGTTCGCGCTTGAGCACAATGAGGATTATTTCTGGACGCACGCCAATCTAGCCAAGGCGCTGCACGACTTGGCCCGCAACGAAGAGGCTATCCAGCGCGCCCGGATTGCGGTCGATATCGAGCCTGGCCTCGCTTACGCGTCAAACCTGCTGAAAAGCGTGTGCCACCAATGGGGCCATCGGCTCATCAGCAATGGCTTCACGGCAGCGCGCGAGCGCAATTTCTCACGCTGCTATCAGTTGATGAACGAGGCTGTCACCTACGGTCCAGCGCTCGCGTCGCCCGAAACTGCACCCGGCAACTGGGACGCTTCGCGGCAGATGCGGGTCGTGATGCTTGTCGACGATGCGCTGCCCCAGTGTCTGCTCTACCGCGTCACCAACAAAGTCTATCAGCTCGAAACGCAGAACGCGTCGGTAGACTGGTTCCCGGTCAAGGACGTCAGCCAGTTCCAGGATGCACTGGCGTTCGCGGACATTGCGATCTTCTATCGGGTGCCGGCGACTCCGGAGATCGTCGATGCCATCCGCTACGCGCGTTCGATCGGCAAGCCGACGTTCTACGAAATCGACGATCTCATCTTCAGCAAAGATCACTACCCGGAATCCTACCAGAGCTACGCCAACCTGATCTCGTGGGAGCAATATTGCGGCCTGGTCGGAGGCACCGAGCTGTTTCGGCTCGCGATGCGGGAATGCGACTTTGGTATCGCCTCGACTGCTCCCCTGGCCGAGCACATGAAGGCCGAAGTGCGAACCGGCGAAGTGTTCGTGATGCCGAATTCAATGGGTCCCGCGCATCTTCGCCAAAAATCGCGCCGCGGTTTTTCCGGCTCTCTGAATCGGACTGTCGAGATCTTTTATGGATCGGGCACGCTTGCCCACAAGAAAGACTTCGAGACGTTCGCAACGGAGGTCCTTGCCCCGCTGCTGCAGAAACATCGGCGCGCACGCTTGACATTGATTGGCAAATTTCCCGCGCTGCCGGCCTTGACGAGCTTCGGCAGCCGCATCACGCAGATGCTTCCGAATTGGAATTTCGATCAATACCTCAAGCACCTCGGCGAGGCCGACGTTAACGTCGCGGTGCTGACGCCGTCCGTGTTCAACGATTGCAAGAGCGAGATAAAGTGGCTGGAAGCCGGGATGTTCGGTGTCCCCTCCGTGGTCAGCCGCACTGAAACACATCAGCTCACGATCGAGGACGGTAAGACCGGCTTTCTGTGCAGCACCAACGAGGAATGGATGACGGCCCTCGATCGCCTGATCGGCGATCGCGAGCTCCGTGAATCGGTTGGCCGGGCGGCG
>CAYYDL010000665.1:0-5139 GCA_964470545.1 uncultured Hyphomicrobium sp.
GGTCGATACGGCCGGTCTTGAAGAAGCGCAGCGCGGATCTATCGCCGACCGTATGCGTAGGCAGTCGGAACAGGCGATTGCCGACGCCGACCTGGTCTTGTTCGTGATCGACGCACGGGCAGGTGTCACCGCTGCCGATACGGGGTTTGCCCGCATTGCCCGGCAATCGGGAAAGCCCGTCGTCCTCGTTGCCAACAAGGCCGAAGGCAACAAGGGCACGGATGGTGTTATTGACGCTTTCTCGCTCGGCCTTGGCGCCCCCATTGCGATCTCTGCCGAGCACGGCGAAGGTATCGGCGATCTGGCCGAAGATATGCTCGCGGCACTCGGGCTGAAGGCGGCACCGGCACCCAAGAAACGGCGATCTGCGGAAGCCGCTGCAGACGTTGAAAAGCCGCAAGAGCGGGCGCTGCCGCCAAAGCCCATCCGCGTCGCGATTGTCGGCCGTCCCAACGCTGGGAAGTCGACGCTCGTGAACGCGTTGCTAGGCGAAGAGCGAATGATCACCGGGCCCGAACCCGGTCTGACGCGCGACAGTGTTTCAAGCGACTTCGAATGGAAGGGCCAGGAAATCCGGTTGTTCGACACGGCCGGTCTGCGGAAAAAAGCAAAGATCACCGAGACGGCTGAAAAGCTTTCCGCGAGCGATGCCGTGCGCGCCATTCGCTTCGCCGAAGTCGTCGTGCTTTTGATCGACGCAGAGCGCCCGTTCGAACACCAGGATCTGACGATCGGTCACCGCGTGACCGAAGAAGGCCGCGCGCTTGTCGTCGCAGTCAACAAGTGGGATCTCGTTGCCGAGAAGCAGAAAACACTGCGTGAATTGAAGAAGACCGTCGCCGAAAGCCTCGCACAGGTCCCAGATGTTCCATTCGTCGCCATTTCGGCGCGCTCCGAAAGCGGGCTCGACCAATTGATGTCCGCGATCGTCAAAACTTATGCGATCTGGAACCGGCGCGTATCGACACCGCAGCTCAATCGCTGGCTCGCCGAGGCTCTGAGCCGTCACGCGCCGCCTGCGGTTCACGGCAAGCGCATCAAGATCCGCTACGTAACGCAGCTCTCGACTCGACCACCGACGTTCGTCGCCTTCTCTCAGCGGGCGGAAGCGCTACCGCAGTCCTATGTGAAATACCTGACGAACTCTCTGCGTGAGACGTTCGATCTGCCAGGCGTGCCGATCCGCTTCCATCTACGGGCGGGCGAAAATCCCTACGCCAAAAAGTCTTGAGAAAATCGCAGCGGGCGGGAGCAAACAGCAGCGAGATAGACTCAAAGCCGCTACGCTCACCGCCCGCACGGGCGTCAGCCGAACAAACTGGCGCCGCTCCGGACGGGGTTAGATAGTATCCTACCGGCGGGGTTCAAGAGGTGGCGCGATGGTCTTGCGTTTCGCCGCTTTCTGAGCCATCGGAAACCGATGGACGTCTATTTCTACCATCTCGAATATCAGCCTCTCGAGCGGGTTTTGCCGTCACTCCTCGAGAAGACGCTGGCGCGCGGCTGGCGTGCCGTGGTTCAGGTCGGCAGTGAGGAGCGTCTCGAAGCCATCGACCAGGTGCTTTGGACCTACGCGGATGACAGTTTCCTGCCGCACGGCAGCGCCCGCATCGGGCACGCAAGCGCACAGCCTATTTACTTGACGCTCACCGATGAAACGCCGAACGCCGCCGGTGTGCGATTTCTCGTAGACGGCGCGGAGGCGCGGGAGTTTTCGGGCGCGGAACGCTTCGTTTACGTCTTCGACGGCCATGATCCTGATGCCGTCGCTTCGGCACGGAACCAATGGAAGGCCGCAAAGGCAGCGGGCTGCGCCGTCACGTATTGGCAGCAGTCGCAAAGCGGGCGATGGGAGCAGAAGGCCTAGGCCGACCCGAAAATGATCGCTTCGCCATGAACTACCATCATGACTATCACGCCGGGAATTTCGCGGACGTCTTGAAGCACGTCGTTCTGGCGCGCGTCGTGACATACATGACGCAGAAGCCGAAACCGTTCCGCGTCGTCGACACCCACGCGGGAGCCGGCGTCTATGATCTCGAAGGCATGGAAGCCGCCAAGACTGCTGAATGGAAGGACGGGATCGGGCGTATTTATGATGCCGACCTGCCGAAAGAGGTCGCGGACCTGCTTGAGCCTTATCTGGACGCCGTCCGATCCGTGAACGGTGCCGGACTCCGTTACTATCCCGGCAGTCCTTTGATTGCTCGCCATCTCATGCGCGACGATGACGTCCTGATCGCGAACGAACTCGCAGATGCCGAATTTCAGCGTCTCAGGCAGGAATTGCGCCGCGCGAAATCATCAACCGTTCTGAACATCGATGCCCGCCATGCGGTCAAGTCGCTTTTGCCGCCCAAGGAGCGGCGCGGCCTTATTCTTATCGATCCGCCATTCGAGGAAAAGAACGAGTTTGAAGAACTCGTGAACGCAGTCCAGGAGGCCTTGGTTCGGTTCGCGACCGGCACCTACCTCATCTGGTATCCGCTCAAAGATGAAACGGCGGCGGACCGCTTCGTAGCCTTGGCGACCGCGGGAGGCGTTAGATTTCTCGATGTCCGGCTTGCCATTTCCAGACCCTTTGCGGGACTTGGCCTCACCGCTTCGGGTGTGCTTGTCCTCAACCCGCCGTTCGTCTTGGAACATGAACTCGAGACGTTGATGCCGTGTCTCGAAAAGCGCTTGGCCGAGAGTTCCGGCAGCCGTTTCGAACTCCGGGCGAACACGCAATAACCGTGGCCATCGGTTGCTGTGCAGCATTTCACCTTGCAAGCTCTCCATATTTACAGGATAAATTGCCGCACGCTAGGCGGGCAACGGCACGGGAGCTCCCGACGCGTTCTGCGAGACCGGCGCGTGTAATTGCGATCCGGCAAGGAGGCGCTTTGGATCGTTCCGGCTCCGAGGCCCGCCACGGCTGACGACGCGAAGCTTTGAGCAGGCTTCACTCGCCGGTCGGGCTGCCAGGAGACGATGCATGCGCCAGACAGGTACTGTTAAGTTCTACAATTCCCAGAAAGGCTATGGATTCATCAAGCCGGACGCCGGCGGCAACGACGTGTTCGTGCACGTCACTGCCGTTGAGCGATCGGGCATCGGTGAACTCAACGAGGGGATGCGGATTTCGTTCGAGACCGAGCCGGACAAACGCGGCAAGGGACCGAAAGCCGTCGATCTGCAAAAAGCGGGCTGACGTTTCACGAGAGGGAGCAGACTCACGCTGCGGCCTGCGCCGCGGTGGCGAGCGACTATACGCCGGTCTTGTGAAGCTGAACTCCCCATTACGTGAAGCCAGCGGATCCCACGCGCAGAAAAAAGCTCGTCGGCGCAGTCCGGCGAGCTTTCTGTATTTTTAAATCACCGAATTGGTCAGCATTACTTTGCAACGGCATTCCGAATGGCACCGACGACGGCCATCAGAATGCCGCCGCCAACACCCCCGCCAAGGATCTGCGTAATGATCGCGACCGGATCCAGCGCTCCGCCAGCAACGGCGGTGTTAAAAACCTGTTCCAGGATTTGCCCTGCGATACCGCCGCCGACGATTCCAGCGACGGAATTGCCGAGCGTACCAAGATTCAAGTCCTTGAGCAGGCTGCCCGCGATGTTGCCGCCGAGCGCGCCGCTGATGAGTTGGATGAGCAGGGGAACATAATCCATAGGCCGCCTCCACGAGTTTGCGTGGGACAACGGCGAGCCGCGCGGTCTTCCGCATCGAAAGCTCAACACCCTGAAGGGCTCCCACGGCCGGAATCATACCATATGTCGCAGGGGGCGGCGTTTTCCGACTGGCCAGAGACGCTCTTTGCAAGCAACTGCGTTGTGCGGAAGTGACATCCTCTCCAGAAATAAGGCGCGTAACCTTTTCTTGAGCCAGCGCAATGATAATTTCGGGAAATTTGAGCTATATAGTACCGTGAACGAATGGTGGCGGAAGGGCCGAACCTATGATGTCCAGATTGATTTCAGCCTTTGTCGCCAGCATGTTTCTGATCGGCGCGGTCGTTCCCTCCGTCGCTGCCCAGGACGACTCGAATGGCTATGCAATTCATCGCAAGAAGGGCGGCTACTCCTACGATAAGAGCGAGTCTGTAAATACCTACGGCTCTCCCTCGCGCAGGAAAAAAGGCCCTCCCGGCCCTCCGGACTTCCGCGATCAGACGGTTGCGGGGCCCTTCGACAACAGCTTCTTCTTCGATTCAGGCGTCGGCAGCCTTTACGGCGGCAACTCTCCCTACATGCATTGATCGCCTATCGACGTTTGCGGATTCGGACCGCGCCTCTCCTCCCGCGGTCTTTGCGCATCTGAGACTTTTCCACTCTGACGCGAGAAAGCTGTCAACTGTAGCTCTTGCGCCACTCGCCCTCGTGCCGCCATTGTGCTGACAATATAAAGGCAGCCTGTCTCTGGGTGGGGTTTTGAGGGGAGATTTCTTGTGATGCGCTTCTCGGTCAATTTCGGCGCCGCATTGGCCTTGGCCGCAACCTTCGGCGTTGCCACCACTGTTTCTGCAAACGCGGAATGCAAGCGCTACGGCTTCTCGGTGAACGACTACGGCAAGGACGGACCGACGAAGGACGCAAAAGACCTTCTCGACAAGCTGATCGCGACGAAGATGTCCGAGCGCGGGGTGAAGGATTATAAAACCGGCAAGAAGAGCGTTTCTTGCGAGTTGTTCCTCAACTTCATCGTTTTCGACGAACACACCTGCACCGCTGAGGCGACGGTGTGCTGGGGCGGATCGAAACTTCCGGGCTCCGAGCAGGCATCCACTGACGCCGCAGAGCCGGCGAAGAAGTCGGAAACGGCTTCTGCGTCGGAGAAGTCCGAAAAAAAGAAAGTGACGAAAGAAGCCGCCGTCCATGCGGACGCGGCGCCCATGACGCATAAGGTGGCAACTCAGCCCATTCCCGATCCCAAATCGCTCATCTATCGGAAAGCGAAGAGCCCGGCTGGAAGCAAAGAAGCGTCGGCTGCTGCCCCGGTGGAGACAGGGTCGCTCAGCGAATCTACGACGAAGCACAAAGCGCACAATTCAGACGAGGTGGCACCGATCAAGCAGACGAGTGGCGGTGCGGGCTATCCGACGCCGATGCCGCCGTCGGATGGAGACGGTGCGCAATAGCGCGCAAGCTCTC
>CAYYDL010000666.1:0-2665 GCA_964470545.1 uncultured Hyphomicrobium sp.
AACGATCGGGCGACCGTCGTCAGCCGACTTCCGCCAGAAGGGAAAGCTGCATTGGAACCGCGTCGCCGCCATAATCCGTGAGGTTCGTCGGATAATCGCCGGTGAAGCAGTGGTCGGTGAATTGCGGCGCGCGATCGTCGCGGCCATCGAGACCGATCGCACGATAGATTCCGTCAACGGAGAGGAAGGCGAGGCTGTCGGCTTCCATGAAGTCGCGCATCTCCTCGAGCGACATGTTGGCGGCGAGGAGGTCCTTCTTGCTCGGCGTGTCAATGCCGTAGAAATCGGGATGGGTAATAGGCGGCGAGGAAATCCGCATGTGCACTTCGGTGGCGCCGGCATCGCGGATGAGCTGCACGATTTTCTTCGATGTCGTGCCGCGCACCACGCTGTCGTCGATGAGGACGACGCGGTTGCCGCGAATGACGCCGGAATTCGCCGAATGCTTCAGCTTCACACCAAGCTGGCGAATGCGTTGCTCGGGCTCAATGAAGGTGCGGCCGACGTAGTGATTGCGGATGATACCAAGCTCGAACGGGATGCCGCTCTGCTGGCTGAAGCCGATGGCCGCGGGAACACCGGAATCCGGGATTGGAACGATGACGTCGGCGGCCGGGACAGACTCGCGCGCGAGCTCGATGCCCATCCGTTTGCGGATGTCATAGACGGTTTGCCCGCCAACGATGGAATCGGGGCGGGCAAAATAGATGTACTCGAAGATGCAGGGGCGAGCCGGGCGTATCGGGAAGGGCCGGTGGCTTTCGAGGCCCTCATCGGTGATCACGACGACCTCGCCGTTGTCGACCTCGCGGAGGAATTCGGCGCCGACCATATCGAGCGCGCAGGTTTCAGAGGCAAGGACGTAAGAAGCGCCGAGACGACCGATAACGAGCGGGCGGATGCCAATCGGATCGCGGGCCCCGATCATCATGTCGTTCGTCATGCAGACCAGCGCGTAGGATCCTTCGACCTGACGGATCGCGTCGACGAGGCGCTCGACAATGCGGCGTTTCTTCGATCGGGAGAGAAGATGGAGGATGACTTCCGTATCGGAGGTCGACTGGCAAATGGCGCCGGAGGAAATCAGCTCGCGCCTAAGCGTCAGCGCGTTCGTGAGATTGCCGTTGTGGGCGACGGCGAAACCGCCGGTATCGATATCGGCGAAGAGCGGCTGGACGTTGCGAATGAGCGGGTCGCCGGTGGTGGAGTAACGGTCGTGGCCGATGGCCATGCGGCCTTTGAGGCGGGCGAGAACCTCGGGTTTCGAGAAGTTGTCGCCGACGAGACCCATGCGGCGCTCGGAGTGGAAGTTATGTCCGTCGTAGGAGACAATGCCCGCCGCCTCCTGGCCGCGATGCTGCAGGGCATGAAGCCCGAGAGCTGTGATCGCCGCCGCATCCGGATGATCGAAGATGCCGAAGACACCGCATTCCTCGCGCAGGCGGTCGTCGCCATAGCGCGTAAAGGTAAGACCATCGATGGTGGTCGCGCCGCCTTGCTGTGCCATAAGGCACCTCCCGCGATTGAGCCGCCCTGCTCTGCCCGATACGCCGGGTAACCAAATCCGAACGTGCCGTCGCGTTGACGCCGCCTGCGTCACGCGAGCGTCATATAATACCGCTTGCCATTTATGACCAGCGCGACTGAACGCCCTTTTTGCTCAAGCTGGCCCTGCTGCCCGGGCTCGTTCGGAGACGCTGGCGGCGGCGTGGTCGAGGGTTGCGGGATGACCTGCAGAAGAACGTTGCGGATGGCCTCACCCGTCGCCTTCACGTAGGGCCTAAAAAAGGCATCCCGAACAAGAGGATGCTGCTTTTCCTTCTCGGGCGAAATGAAGGCTTCATACGCCATATACGGAATGACGAAGAGAAGAAAACCGCGCAACACTCCGAAGATGAAGCCAAGGATGCGGTCGATCATCCCGACCTGACTGTCCAGAATCGCATCGGAGATCCGCGCCGTGATCAGATGAACGACAATGAGGACGATGAGGGCGACGACAACGGCAACGGCGACTGTTGCGATCTGAGGTGGAAGGCCCGTCTGCGCCGCGATGTCCGCGGTCATGTCTTTCTTGGTGGCGAAGATCCAGTAGCCGACGCCGGCGGCCGAAATCCAGGACACGATCGAGAGCAGCTCGCGCGCGAAGCCCCGGTACATTGCGAGCAGACCGGAAATGAAGGCGACCGCGATGAGCGCGAAGTCTAGATATGTGAACGGACCGACCATGGCCGGATTCCCTCTCTTGCCGCGTCCTCTCCGAGCCAGAGACTCGCCCCGAAAATCAGTCGCATGGTGTCGTGGCCTCCGCAAGCGACTTGAGGTGCGCAATACGCGACAGCGACAACTTCATGCCCAGGACATCGACCTCGCCATTTTCAGGCAAAACCGCTTGTCCAAAGCCGAGCTTGGACGCTTCTTTCAGGCGCGGCGTCATCATCGCCGCGGCCCTGACGGCGCCCGACAACGAGACTTCGCCGAAATAGACGGCGTCGCGCGGCAGGGCAACGCCTGAGATCGACGACAGAAGGGCAGCAGCGGCGGCGAGATCGGCTGCGGGTTCGGTAATCTTCAAGCCGCCCGCGACGTTCAGATAGACATCATGGCTTGCGAACGAGACGCCGCAACGGGCATCGAGGACCGCCAGCAGCATCGCGAGGCGGTT
>CAYYDL010000667.1:0-1613 GCA_964470545.1 uncultured Hyphomicrobium sp.
TCCTCGTGTCTGCATTCGCGGTCGCCGAGATTAGCGGGCGGGCGACAGTGCGTCACGCGAAGGCCGATCCGCCGGCGGATCAGCAACAGTTCGTACACGTCTGCCAGGACGCGGGCGCTGGGGGCTACGAGGCCTTTCCCGACGTCTGCCGCCGCAGCGATGGGCAGTTGTTGTGCGTCTTCTACGCCGGGGCGACGCACGTTTCGCTCCCCACGCCGCAACTGCCTCGTGGCGGGAGGATTTGTTACACCACCAGTCCGGACGAAGGAAAAACCTGGGCGCCACCGCAAATTCTCTTCGACGGCGAGCATGATGATCGCGATCCTTCGATTGCGCAATTGCGCGACGGCCGACTCATCTGCAATTTCTTTTCGCTGGCTAAGCCGGACAAACCGGGCGTTCCGCACGTGGGGCTAGGAAGCTTTCAGGTACTTTCGTCCGACGGCGGCAAGACCTGGTCGCCGCCGCAGGGAATCGCGGGGACAGAATATTACTGCTCGTCCCCCGTGCGCGAGCTGGCCGACGGTCGGCTCGTGCTGGGCCTGTATCACCAGGAACCCGGGGGTGTGCCAGGGGGTGCCGTCACCACAAGCGACGACGGGGCGAAAACCTGGATGCAGCCGGTGCGGATCGACGGCAACGGCCAGAAGCTGGCGGCCGAGACGGACGTCATCGAGCTCAAGGACGGCCGACTTTACGCGGCACTGCGCGGTGATGGCGACCAGCAGATGTGCTTCAGCATTTCGCGCGATCGCGGCCGATCATGGAGCGCGACCAAGCCGATCGGCTTTCTCGGCCACTGTCCGTACCTGCACCGCACAGCCGATGGCATTATCCTGCTCGGACATCGGCAGCCGGCGACAAGCCTGAACTACAGCCTTGACGAGGCCAAAACTTGGAGCCCGAACGTGCGGATCGATTCGTTTTCCGGAGCCTATCCGTCGATGGTCAATTTGAAGGACGGCTCGGTGCTGGTCGTGTACTACGAAGAGGGACCAGGCTCGAGCATCCGCGCCAAGCGGTTCCGCGCCACACCGCAGGGGATCCAGTGACTGGGCTGGTAATGGAAAGCCGCCCAAGTAGCATGAGCATGGTCCTTTGCTATTGAGTCGATCGAGTCTCGATCTGGAGTGGCGCGGGGCACCCGCATGCACGCAATCAGCCAACGAGCGCCAAGTGCGCCGCGATTGTTGTGGTCGACATGCCTCATCCTCTGCGTCGTCCAGTCCGCGCGAATTTCGGACTCCGCCGCTGACGAATCGACGGCGAAGATTCTGCCGGCGAAAACGTGGGGCGGACAGGGATCCGCCGAGGGGCAATTCGACTTTCCCATCGGCATCGCTATCGGAGCTGGCGACGAGGTCTTCGTCACCGATTTCAAGAACTCGCGCGTGCAGCGATTCTCGAGCGACGGGAAGTTTCTGTCGGCATTCCCCGTCGAGGCATTTCCAGGCGGTATCGCCATCGATCAGAGGGGAGAGATTTACGTCGCCCACGCCGGAATCCCGCCACAGCGCTTCGACGGCCCACGCAAGCGCGATCACATCGCCGTTTTCGATAGTGCTGGGAAACCGCTACGCGACTGGGGGAAGTATGGCGTCGGCGACGGCGAG
>CAYYDL010000668.1:0-1678 GCA_964470545.1 uncultured Hyphomicrobium sp.
GAATCCCGATCTTGCCAAATCGCGCGTCAGCTATATGCCCCAGCGTTTTGGGCTCTATGAAGACCTTACGGTGGACGAGAATATTCGCTTTTACGCCGATATATTTTGTATCCCAGCCAAGTTGCGCGAGGAACGCGCCGCGCGGTTGCTAGCAGCTTCCGATATGACACGCTTTCGCGACCGGATGGCGGGGCAGTTGTCTGGAGGAATGAAACAGAAATTGGGGCTCACGTGCGCCCTCATTCACACGCCCAAGCTGGTGTTGTTGGATGAGCCTACGACAGGCGTCGATCCGGTGTCTCGGCGGGACTTCTGGCGCATTCTGTATGATCTCCGAGAGGAAGGTGTCACGATCGTCATATCGACGGCTTACCTAGATGAAGCGGAGCGCTGTCACCGCCTCGCTCTTCTCCATGAAGGCCGCCTCCTGCAATGCGATACGCCTGACGCCCTCAAGGGTCGCGTGCAGGGCGCAATTCTCTCAATTTCCTCGAAGGATCCACGCGCAGTCCGTACAACTATTTCGCCATTGCCTGGCGTTCTCTCCACTCTGCTTGCTGGCGGCAGCGTCCGGGTAGCCGTCGACAACGCCGAGCGCCGTCTTCCCGAATTTGCGAAAGCGTTGACGGCCGCCGGTGTGCCTTTCGACTCACTGGAGCGAGCTCCCGTGACGATCGAGGATTTGTTCGTTTCGCTGGAAAATCCGGGGGAAGCCGCTTGAGCGCCGCGATGGACCATGGAGCTTTAATTGTCGCCCGAGCCCTGACCAAGCGCTTCGGCACCTTCGTCGCGGTGGATCATGTCGACTTCACAATCGCCGCCGGCGAGATCATGGGTTTCATCGGACCCAATGGGGCAGGCAAATCGACTATCATCCGTATGCTGTGTGGCTTGCTGCGGCCCAGTGAAGGACAGATTCTCGTCGCCGGCGTCGATGTAGCGCGTGAGCCCGAAGAAGCGCGGCAGCATATCGGCTACATGTCTCAGAAATTCTCGCTCTATGGGGACCTGTCCGTAAGCGAGAACCTGCGCTTCTTTGGCGGTATCTATCGCGTTCCCCCCGCCCAACTCGCTGAGCGAATGCGCTACGCCATCGGTATGGCCGGATTGACGGGCCGGGAAGACGATCTGGTGTCGGCACTGGCCGGGGGTTGGAAGCAGCGCCTGGCCTTGGGCTGTGCCATCCTTCACAGCCCGCCGATCCTCTTCCTGGACGAACCCACTTCTGGAGTCGATCCCATCTCGCGCCGGCGCTTCTGGGATCTGATCCATGATCTCGCAGCCACCGGCGTGGCTATCCTGGTGACGACACATTACATGGACGAGGCGGAATATTGTGACCGTGTGATGCTCATCAACCAGGGCCGCATCGTCGCTTCTGGCAGTCCGTCGGAACTCAAGCACACGCCGCTTGGTGGCAAAATGCTTCTGATCGAGAGCCCTTCGATCGGTAAAGCGCTGCATATCCTCACCGCCGCGCAGGGGGTACGAGACGTCGCCGCGTTCGGTGACGCGCTGCACGTGCTCGCCGATGACGGCCTTGATGACGGGACGGTTCGCAAAATCCTGGAAACGGCTGGTATTAACGATGCGCGCATTTCGGTCATCGCGCCTGGTCTGGAGGATGTGTTTGTCAATCTCGTGACCCGCCCCCGGCAAATTGCGGCCGCGCCATGAA
>CAYYDL010000669.1:0-13588 GCA_964470545.1 uncultured Hyphomicrobium sp.
CGACGAACATCTCGACGAAGTCGGAGCCTGAGATCGTGAAGAACGGCACGTTCGCTTCACCGGCAACGGCGCGCGCGATCAGCGTCTTACCGGTGCCGGGAGGTCCAACGAGCAAGCAGCCGCGGGGAATCCGCCCGCCAAGGCGCTGGAACTTTTGCGGGTCGCGCAGGAACTCGACAATCTCTTCGAGATCGGCCTTAGCCTCATCGACGCCCGCCACATCTTCGAACGTGACGCGGCCATGCCGCTCTGTCAGGAGCTTCGCGCGCGATTTGCCGAAACCCATCGCGCGGCCGGAGCCGGACTGCATCTGACGCATGAAGAAGATCCATACGCCGATGAGCAGCAACATCGGGAACCAGCTCAGAAGAATGCTCGTGATTGACTGCACTTCGTCCTCGGCGGGTCGCGCTTTGAATGTCACACCCTTCTGACGCAGAAGGGTCACGAGATTGGGATCTTCCGGAGCGTACGTCGAGAATGATACGTCACCGGTCGCATCGTGTTTCGTACCCGTGATACGGTTGCCCGCGATCACCGCTTCCTTCACGTTACCCTTCTCGACGGCGTCGAGGAATTCCGAATATTGAATGTCGTTGGTCCGATGCGTTGTGCTCGGATTGCTGACGAGGTTGTAAAGGGCCAGCAACAGGACGAAAAGCGCCGCCCAGATCGCAAGTTTCTGATAATTCGGGTTCATATTTTTCCTTGATGGTGCCATCGGCACCAAAACGGCGCATACGCGGTGGCACGTGTGCCCCCAAAGTGAGACCCTAACATAGGTGCCAGCGGATCGCGGCACAAGTTCGAGCATTTACCAAGCTTTGCCAGACGGGCATACTCTCGAATTCTTAAAATGGCGCTGAGTTGGGCAGCGGATTAAGCTCAAAACCCGCGGGATCGAGAGGGGGCGCGTCCCGGAGTGCGAATGGCGCCAGCGATGGGACCGCGACGAGTTTTTCGGCAGTCCAAAATGACGGGAGTGCGAATGCAGCGCGGGCGGGCGGGCGGCTTCTGGCCGCCAGTCGCGACAGGATTGCCGCATATCCCTTTGCGCCCAGCGGTTTGACCATCACGATCGGCGCCTCGCGCGGCGGCGACAGCGTCGCCATCTCCGCCCGCCATCGCAGAACGAAGCGACCATCCCAAACGTGCCTCGCGCCCGGAGAAAGCTCGACGGGAGCTTGATCGAGCCGGCCCGCTTCCCGCCAGACGCGGATGGCCCGGGGGCCGCAGGAAATCTGAGCACCCCCCAGTGTTGCCGAGGATGCACCATCGCGTTGCATACGCGCCACCAGATCTTCGATCTCCGAAAGCCGCGGGTCCGGGCTGGCGCCGCCATAGCGCCCGATCAGCCGCGCCATGAGCTTCTGCCGCAAGAACACGGGCCCGTTTTCAAAGGCACGCCGATCGAAGCAGGCAAAAACTTCGTTGCCGAACGATAGCGAAAGAGAGGCGACAAAGACGCTTTCCGCATACGCAAGCGCATCGCGCGCATCGTTGAGACGGCGTGCCGAGGTCGCAAACGCGTGCGCCGAAAGTCCCGCGACCGCGAGATCCGCCAGACGCGAGCGCACGCGTGCCCTCTCGTAGCGATGATCGCCGTTGGTCGGATCTTCGACGAAAGGGATGCCGCGCGTGTCTAGGGTCGCGACAAGTCGCGCTTTCGGAAATGCAAGAAGCGGGCGGGCAAGGACGATGCCGACGCCGTCGCGAAGCGGGCGCACATTTCGCATTCCCGAAAGCCCATCGATACCCGCCCCCCGCGCGAGCCGCATCGCGAATGTCTCGGCTTGATCGTCGCGGTGATGCGCCGTCACAATCGCCGCCCGCTCCGCTCCGACTCCGAGCGCGGCCGCATGATCTTCGAGAAGACGGTACCGCGCTTCGCGCGCCGCCATCGGCAAACCCGTTTGGGGCTTAAGTCCGCTCCAGGTCAGAACAGCGTGCGGCAAACGGAGGCGCCGTGCCTCTGCAGCCACCATCTGCGCCTCGCGACGCGACTCCGCGCGCAGTCCATGATCGACGGTTACAACGGAGATATTCGGTGTCGGCCTCGCGGCGCGCGCGCACCAGGCTGCCGCGAGCGCCATCAGCGCCATGCTGTCCGGACCGCCCGAGACGGCGAGAACCAACCGATCGAAACGCGCTAACATTGCGAAAGCGGCATCCGCTTCCGCGTCGGAGATCGGCAATTCAGAGTCTGCGGCCACGGCTCTCTAACGATCGGCCGGTAAGCGGACCGACGTCTCTCTCTACTGGCAACCGACCCGCTGACGTTCGCTCTGGGCGCGGGCCTTCACGCTTTGAGGAGCGGTCGGGAATTTCGTCGACAGCTCCGCGAACGACGAACAGGCTGCATCTTTCTGGCCCAACCTGTCCAGAGACATCGCAAGCTTGAGCAGGCTGTCGGCCGCCTTGCCGCTCTGGGAATACGTCTGATAGCCTTTCAGGAACGCACTGGCCGCCGCCTTGTATTGGCCACGCACGAAGTATGTCTCTCCGAGCCAGTACTGAGCATTGCCCGAAAGTGAATCGTTGGGAAACTTCTTGAGGAAGTCGGTGAAGGCCGTTTCAGCAGAGCCATAGTCCCGCTGCAGCAGGTAGCCGTAGGCCGTCTCGTAGGCCTGCTTGGGATCGCCGCTGATCTCGTTTGCCGCCGGCAGCGCAGCCGTCGCGACCGCAGCGGGCGGCGGCGATCCGGCACCCGCGCCGGCCTGGCTCTGGTTGTTCAGCAGACCGCCGATTGCATCGTTGCCGCCATTCCCCGATGAAACGGTCGTCGAACCGAAGCCCGGAACGGCAGGAGAATCCGGTGAACCCGCACCATTCGAAGCCGTGTCCATCCCCGTCTCGATATCCGATCGTCGTGGCGTGCCGCCCATGCTCCGGATCTGATCGCTCAGCTGCTGCACCTGCGCAGTCAAGGCCCGAACCTGAGTTTCGAGACTATCAATACGGGCAGCATCGGCTCCACCACCGGATGACGCAAAGGCAGGAGCTGCGCCGCCGCCATTCTTGGCGAGCGATTGCAACGTCCCGACAACGACCTGCATGTCGACGAGTTGTTCTTCCAGGGCTTCAACCCGCGATTTGAGACCAGCATCGGCCGATGCGGCCGCGGGTGCAACAGCGCCAGCTTTCGCCGCCCGCGCGTCCTTGGTCTGCGCCAGGACAGGCGTCGTCGCGAGGGCGCATGCCAATGCGAGAGCCTGGAACCGCAAGCAGCCTCGGAAAATCTGCGCAACTTTGGCCATATCCGGCTATGCCCCTCGGATCGTGAAATACGTATCTGCCAACGGAACCGCCAGCAACGGCTCGCGACAACTGAACCTTACCCCAGGCGCTCCTGGGTCTCCACCTACGCCGGGTCGCAGGCCTTCTTCAACCCGCCCTGACAACTACTGCGCAACCGGGTTGGAAGATTCGGATCGGGGGGAATTCGCGACCCCTGACGTCGGCTTCGACAAGCCTTGCACCTGCTGACTCGATCGCCAGCCGTGCGAAAAATGCCATGTATTGATCAGCACTTCCGCGTTGCGGTTCTGGGCTTCGCAAAGCGGGCCGCCGCAAATCGCCACCCGGTCTTCATTGCCGGCTGCCTTGATGTCGATTCGGCTCGGAGAGAGGCCGGCCGCCACGAGTCGGTCCCGGACGGCTCTGGCCCGCTGCATCGAGAGATCCCGCGCGGACTTTAGATCACCTTCGCCGTCGGCGCGGCCGATGACCACGACGGAGAGATCTGGCCTGAGATTCAACCAGCGTGCCTGCTGCTCGATGATGCTGCGCGCCCGGCCCCCGATGGCGGCGCTGCCTTCCGCAAAGAAGACGCGATCGCCAATATCCAAAAGGAAGGCGTGCCGGTATTCCGCCGTCCGCTCGACCTCGTCGGCCTTCAATTGTGCCTGATATTCCGGATCGAGTTCGCCGCGGTCGAGTGCCGTAAGAGCGCGCTTTGCGCGACGCGCTTCCGCCGAACCCGGATAATCGCTGATCACACGGCCCAGAAGACGCCGTCCCGAATCCTCAGCGTGATCGGAAAGCGCATCCAGTCCATCTTCAAGAAGCTCGGTCGCCGTCTCGCCGTCCGAATCGCGATCCTGAGCGCTGACACGCGGGGTCAGCACGAACAGAAAGCTGAGGACGCAGCAAAAAACGCTGGTCGCAACGAGGAGAGGCCGCAATTTCAACATCGAACAGAGGCGCCGCACAAAGAAGTCACGGCGCCCTTATGCGAGTCCAATTGGGCTAAACTTTGCTAAATCGGAACGGCGTTAAAGCATTGTTAACGTGTTGCCGAATTGAGCCATCTGGCGCGCAACAGCCCAAGAAGATGCGGCATTGCGTGACAATCCATCACGCGGTCCTAGCGCTGGCTGACGACGCCACCGCTGTTGAGAACGGTCTGCGCCCGCCGATTCTGCGACCAGCAGGAGATGTCGTCACACACGGCGACGGGACGCTCTTTGCCGTAGGAAATTGTGCGGATTCGCGCGCCGTTGACGCCGTGCTGCGAGAGGAAGTTGCGCACCGTCGTCGCGCGGCGCGCACCCAGCGCGATGTTGTACTCACGCGTGCCGCGCTCGTCGGCATGACCTTCGATGGTGATGGTGTATTGCGGATACTGCTGCAGCCATTGCGCCTGCTTCGTGAGCGTCTGCTGCGCTTCCGGCGTGAGGTCGACCGAATCGGTCGAGAAGTAAACGAGATCACCGACATTCTGCGTGAAATCGCGCTGCGAACCGGGCGTCGCGTTGCCGAACTTGCTGCTGAGCGCGTCAGGCTGAACGTCCTTGTTGGCGCACGCTCCAAGCGTCGCAGCAAGAATCGTAACGGCGGCCAGGCGCAGACCCAAGCTCCGCGCGAACGTGCCCATCATTTCGCTAATCCCCTTCGTATCGGTCTCGTCTCTCGTGCGAGTCGCATAGCGTTCCTTCCGCTGCGAGAGATGCTTTGTCAGTTATGCGCATAGCGGAGCGTTCAGCCCAAAATGTGGCCGATTCTGCGGGAGTAACCCCGAGTTCCTCGCAAAAACGCGTCGGACAATCCGGGTGCTGCCGCTCGGCACCTGTTCCCGTGCTTAGTAGCATCGGGCATGAAGATGTGTGTGCGACTAATTTGATTTATGAGCACTTTTCTCTGCGTTTTTCCCAGAAATGTCGGGGAGCAACGAGCGGGCCAGTGTGGGCTGAATTTCCTAACGATTCGTCAGCACAGAGAACACAACGCACCTCACCCAAAAAAGCTCAAGACCGAGATGATGGCAGGTTAAGTGCCAACAACTCGGTCTTGAAGATTAGGATGAAAAACGCAGTACTAAGAAGACAGGATGCGCTTAGTGCGCAACCTGCTCCGAAGCGACGGGCCCGCCAAGCTTCAGCGGCGTGTGTTCTGCTTCACGGCGGCAAGCGCCGAGAGCAACAGCAACCAAAACTGTAGCGAGAACGATTGCGCTCTTCATGTGTAGTCTCCTTTGAATTCCGGACTACCCGCTATTAGCGGACAGCCTGGTCGCTTGCGGTCGGACCGCCGAGCTTCAAAGGCGTATGCTCAGCTTCGCGACGGCATGCGCCGAGAGCGACAGCCGCAACAACCGCTGACAAAAGGATCAGCCCCTTCACACCCTGCATGGTCATATCTCCTGATACGATTCCGGCAAAAGCCGTACTCTGGGGTACCGGGAGGCCGCGCGGCGATCAAGAACCGAGGCGGCAAAAGCCAAGTTTTCCAAGCGAATAGGTGCGAAAATGCAACGGGCCTTAGTGCGCAAAATTCAACACTTTTTCCACTTCCGTTAAGATACCCAAGACCCTGTTTCCACGTCCCTTTTTCAGGCCTGAAAAAGCCCGCGTTAATAACTTGGGCAAAGCATTTCTAAACGGGGTGTTAATTGAGAAGCGGTGACCAGGCGGGGTCAGACGCGAACGATGGAGTGTCCACTTTTCGTTCGTTGTAGCCGGTGATGTCGACGGAAAAGATTCGGGGGCCGCCCTTCTCCCCACCAAGGTCCCGGAAGAACATCAGGACGCGTCCATTCGGCGCCCAGGTCGGCCCTTCGTTATGGAAGCCCTCCGTCAACGTCCGCTCGCCCGACCCGTCGGGCTTCATGACGCCGATGATGAACTCGCCCCCCGTCTGCTTGGTGAAGGCAATATAATCCCCACGCGGCGACCAGACGGGCGTCGAGTAGCTTCCGTCACCCATCGAGATCGGGTGCTGGTTCGATCCGTCGGCGTTCATGACCCAGAGCTGCTGGCGGCCGCCCCGGTCGCTCTCGAAGACGATCTGGCTGCCATCGGGCGCATAGCTGGGACTCGTGTCGATTCCATTCGACTGGGTCAGGCGGCGCGGCTGCCGGGATCTGAGATCCATCTCGTAGATATCGGATCCGCCGTCGGGCCTGCCGAGACTCATGATCACCCGCTGCCCATCCGGGGTGAACCTTGGCGCGAACGTCATGTTCGGAAAATCCCCGACAAGCTCACGCTGGCCTGTCTCGAGGTTCATGATGAAAACCTTCGGCTGGCCGTCCGCCGTATAGGACATGTAGGTGATTTCCTGGTTCGTCGGAGAGAACCGCGGCGTCAGCACCAGCTCGTCGCCCTTAGTCAGAAGCCGGACATTGGCACCGTCTTGGTCCATGATCGCGAGCCGCTTGATGCGATGCTCCTTGGGGCCCGTTTCGTCGACGAAGACGATGCGGGTATCGAAATAGCCTTTTTCGCCGGTGAGCCGCTCATAAACACTGTCGGCGATCATATGCCCGATGCGACGCCAGTTGCGGGCTGCCGTCGAGAATCGCTGTCCCGTGAGCTGCTTTCCACCTGCGACGTCCCAGACCCGGAACTCGGCTCCGACTCGACCGTCGCCGCTGTTGACCACACGCCCCACGACGAGTGCGTCCGCTTGAATGGAACGCCAGTCGTTGAAACGCGGCAGCGCGTTGACGTCCCGCACCTGCTCCAGGAAGGACGCGTGGTCGAGCGGCCGGAAAAGGCCAGAGCGCTCGAGATCGGCTTCGACCACCCCGGAAATCTGCTCCGCGAGTTGCTGATCGTCGCCGAGAAAGGTCGGAATGGCGATCGGGATCGGCGCGATCGTTCCTTCTGTCTGCGTACCTTTGAGCTGCGCCAACGCGGGGGTCGCGAAGCCCCCCGGCACGAGCCAGACGCTGGCAGCGACGAGGGCTGCTGCGGAAAACAGCCGTTTCAGGCGGACTTTCAATGTCATGAATGCTCTCTCATGCGTCACGGCTGCAGTTCCGAATTCAGGTGGTGTTTCGCTTCGCGGTCGAATGAAGCAACTTTGGGGCGTTTACAACATTTGCCGCGGATCGAACGTCCAGTCGATGTACTTCCAGCCGCCCTCGTATTTGTCGGCTGGCAGATGGAAAGGCGAACACATTCTGACGGCGCGAAGCGCCGCCTCGGCGTAAACTTGCCCCGCCGTCGTATTTGGCGCCGAAGTCACGCGAGGCTCACCCGCCAGCGTGCCGTCCGGATTGAGTTCCCAGTGAAGCTCGACCACAGGAACTTCGTCGCCTCCGCCTGTTCCCGGCGGCCGCCAGCACCCATTGAGCTGCTGTTTGAGCATACCCTTGAGCAGGTCCTGCTCGCGCGCCGAGAGCACGGTATCCGAGCCCGTCGCGGTCCCGGCTTCCTTCCCGATGTCGAAGGCGTCGGCCTTGGACCCCGAAGCCTGCTGGCCCTTCTTGCGCTTGTCCTTGTCGAGCAGCGCTTTCGGCGGCGCATCATCGGGTGATTTATCGAGGAGCGCCGCGATCTTGCTCGGATCGAACTTTTTCTTGGCGGCGGCAGCCTTCTTCCGCGCCTCTTCCTGCTTTTTCTTCTTGAGCTCGGCGGCCTTTTTCTTCTTTGCCTCTTCTCCGGCTTTCTTCTTCTTGGCTTCCGCTTCTGCTTTCTTCTTGGCGTCTTCTGCGGCCTTCTTGGCGTCCTCTTCAGCCTTTTTCTTTGCGTCTTCCTCGGCCTTCTTCTTCGCTTCTGCCGCCTGACGCTCTTCCTCGGCCTTTTTCTCCTCCGGCGTTGGCCCGGGCTGCGGCTCAGGCGGCGGCGGAGCGGCGGCCGGAGGAGGCGTCTCTTCGAGCTTCTTAGCTATCGGATCCGGTTCCGATTTCGCAGATTCCGCGGGTGGCGGAGGCGGTGGAGGCTCGGTCGCCTCGGGAGGCGGCGGCTCGGCCTTTGCGACCTGCTCCTCTGCCGGTGGGGGCGGAGGCGGCGGCGCATTGGCCGGCTTCTGAGTATCGTTCTTGCTGTCGTCAGGTTTTGGCTTGTCGTTCGCCCTGGTCTCGAGGTGTTTCGAATCCTCGCTACCCTGCTTCAGGCGCAGAAATTCCGACGGCGTGATGATGTCCGCTGAAATCGCAGGCGTGTCGGGCGAAAGCGGAGGCGAAGAATGCAGGTCAATAAGCACCCACGCGAGAAGCGAGGCGTGCAAGAGGAGGGACAGAACAAGTCCGAAGGGCACGGTTTAGCACCCGCGATCTGTAAGACGATCTCTGAGTGACGACACGCCTTGTCGCCGATACCTGCGAAGAACCGGCAGGAGCGGCATGTACGTCATGGCACGCATTCCGCTAAGTGCCTCCCTTCTCTCCATCGAGAACGAAGGACAGTTTCTTGAAGCCCCCTTGATTGATCCGGCTCATGACCTGCATCACGGTGCCGTAATTCACGCCCTTGTCGCCGCGCACGAAGATCGTATCGTCATAGCCGTTCCCGGCGATCGCCTTGAGTTTCGTGGCGAGATCATCGAGCGAAACCTGCGAATCTCCAATGTAGATATCACCATTGGATTTGACCGTGACCGCCACCGGATCTTTCTTCGGCTGTTCGATCTGCTGGCCCTTGGCATCCGGCAGATTGACGTCGATGCCCGTCTGCAAAAGCGGCGCCGCGACCATGAAGATGATCAGCAGCACGAGCATCACGTCGACCATCGGCGTGACGTTGATTTCGCTCATCGGCATGTGCTTGCCGCGCCGCCGTCCGCGACCGCCGCCCCCACCTGCCTTGACGCTCATACCCATGGCTTCAGGCCCTCACGTCGATCTGCCGTGACACGATCGCGGCAAACTCATCGGAAAATGCGTAAAGACGCTGCGATATGGCAGCCGAATCCGCCGAGAACTTGTTGTAGAAAATAACGGCAGGAATAGCGGCCATCAGACCCAGCGCCGTCGCAAACAGCGCTTCCGCGATGCCCGGCGCGACGACCGAAAGCGACGTGTTCTTCGACACCGCAATCGACTGGAAGCTCGTCATGATGCCCCAGACGGTGCCGAAAAGGCCGACGAACGGCGCCGTCGATCCGACCGTCGCAAGAAAGAGCAGCCGGCGATCGAGCCGTTCCATCTCACGGCTGATCGTCACGTCCATGACTTTCTCGACGCGGAGCTGAATGCCGCCAAGGGCGCGGATGTTACCCTCGACCGACCGCTTCCACTCGCGCATCGCCGCGACGAACAGCGCGGCCATTGTAATGGTGCGCCCGCGCGAGAGGTTGGCATAAAGCTCATCCAGCGACTGGCCGGACCAGAAAAGCTGCTCGAAGCGGTCACTTTCGACACGCGCCTTGCGGAATGCGAGAAGCTTTTCGAAAATGATCGCCCAGGACCAGATCGAGGCGAGCCCGAGCCCCGACATGATGATCTGGACCACGATGCTCGCGTGCAGGAAAAGCTCGACGAACGAAAAACCACCCGCTGAGACCGGGGCAACGGCGCTTTGGGCGACATCCGCGGGATTCATTTCACCATCCGTGTCGAAGAACTGCGATACCCGTGCGTGTCCGCACGAGACTTGAAATTCCGGCAGCACCGGGAACGCCTGTCGGGCGCAGCCCCAATGACATGAGACGCGCCCGGCGTGGGCCCGATGCAGAAAGCGTATGACGGCGTAATGACGTCCACCCCGGTAGCGAGCGACCCCGCCCATGTGTCTGGGCTGAGAGCTTTTGCCGCCCAATATGACCAAACGAGGGCTTACCACAGCCTGTGGCAACGACGCATCGCGGTGTTTATCCACGAAAAACGCTGACATTGGCCTCGCGGCGAGCCATGATCGGTGGATTGCGAGTGTCACGGCGTCTTGGAGGGAAGACTGCCGTCTCCGGCGAGGGATGAGCATCCTGGATGCTGCAACCGGACCAAGGGATTGGTTAGCCGACCATTAACGTGAGCTATGTCAAAAGGCCTATGCCCATCCGAATCATTGCGCGTGCGTTGAGCTGACAACTCTTAATTCGGACCGTGACATGAACCCGATTTCCAGCACCAATAGTTCGATTGCTCTTTCTCTACTGGTCAAAGTGGGCGACCTCACGCCAGCCGGTCGCCAACAGTCGGGCAATGCCGCCGACGATATCCTGAAAGATGCCTCGTCTGGCGATGACAGCGACCGCAAACCGGGGAAATTCATTATCGGTAACTTGGGAACCTTCGACACGCTTGCCGACGCCAGGAACTACGTGACGAACAATGACAAGTTTTCGGCTAAGGACAAGGCGGATTGGTTCGCCGAGCTGGACCAGATACAAAGAAACGTTGACTCCGTGGAGGAATTCAAAAATTCAGACCTCTACGAGAAAATAAGTTCAGGGGAGCTCCAGGGAGAGATTGACGCACTAAAGGCGGCGTCTGGGTCAACGAGCGGAGCGGAGCGGACACGCTCGCAAGCATGAAGAACTTCGAGATCGCGCAGGGCCAATAGAGCGTAGCAACGACGATGACCTCACAGCGCATGCCAAATATGCGTGACGTCGATCACCCAAAGGCGCCGCCGCGAGATCCGCAGCGATCGTCGACGTCTGTTGACGAAGACCATATCGATTGTGCGTTAAACCTAAGGTGACGAGCTTTTTGCGCTCTCGGCGTGAGACTCGAAAGCCTTCCGCACGGCATCGCTCAGGCGCAGCGGCTTGCCCGAGATCGAGATCAGCACGACGACGACGTCGGCCGTCACGAGACGAACGCCATCGCGCATGATCGTCTGTTCGAGAGTAACGCTGGCGCCACCAAGCTCTTTCACGCGCGTCACGACCTCCAGAAGATCGTCCATGCGCCCGGGACGTGCAAAATCGAAGGTCATGCGGCGAACGACGAACGCCGCCGGTTCGCGGCTGTCGGAGCCATCGATCAAGCGCCGGGCATCGGTTCCGAGAAGGCGCAGGAAATCGGTGCGTCCGCGTTCGGCATACCGCACGAACGACGCATGATAGACGACGCCGCCGGCATCGGTGTCCTCAAAATAGACGCGCACCGGTAAGACGTGCCGCTGCCCGTCTTCGTCCCGAATGATACGACCGGCGAGGTCCGGCCACTTCTTGTCCGTCAAACTTCGCTCCCGTGTGCGCCGCCGAGATTGACCGCGACGATCTCCGGTGGAGATCCTAACCGGACGGGCAGCGACGAGCAGCCGAGACCGCCCGAGACGATCAGGTGCCGTCCGCCCTCGACCTTATGACCGTACGCATAGCGCGACCCATATACCGATGGAACGACCGGCGCGTATCCGAACACGCGCACCTGGCCGCCGTGTGTATGCCCCGCGAGCGTCAGCGACACGCGCTTCGAGACGTGCGGAAAGATATCCGGCTCGTGTACCATCAGAATAACGGGCGCATCGTCCGTGATCTGCCGCATCGTGGCAGGAAGGTCATCCACTCCGACGTAAGCCGTATGGCTATCGGGCACGACTTCGTCCCTGCCGTCATCGCCGTTGCGGAACGCCCACTGATCGCCGAGCCCTGCAATCCAGAAGGCGCGGCCGTCTTTTTCGACCCGCACCGCCGTATTTTCATAAACAGGAATGCCGACGTCACGCAGCGCCAACTCGGCAGGCGTCGGGCCGGATCGCAGCCGCTGTACCTCGTGCGATTCCCACCAGTCATGATTACCGAGAACCGCGTGCACCCCGAGCGGCGCTTTGAGCTTCGCAAGGGCTTCCGCCCACGCTTTGTGGCTGACACGCTTTGAATAGCTGCCAAGGGTCGAGCCGACGACGAAATCGCCGAGCATCAGAATGGCATCGGCGCCAAGTGCATTTGTCTGCGCGACGATGTGCTCGACCCGATCGACCGACATCCACGGCTCGCAGACATGCAGGTCCGCCAGCACCGCGAGGCGCACTTGAAGACCGGGAGTCCAATTCGGCGGCGTCAGCTCGTATGTGGTGACGTGCTCACGAAAGGCTTCGGCAACGGCGTAGCCGCTGAGAGCGGTCGAGCCAACACCCCCGACGCCCGCGAATTTCAGCAGATCACGACGGCTGATCACGAAAAATTCCCTTTGTTCGCCGGAAGCTAACAACCAACCGGACATTCACGAAGCAAAGCTGTCAAAACAGTGAATTTTCGTGTTGAAACGCCAATCGCGACGTTACGTCTCTTCCCCGTCGTCCTCGAAGATCGGCAATTCGGGGGCCGCCCCCCTCGCCGGTCCGCTTACGCCAAGATGCCGATAGGTCTTGAGAGTGACGACCCTCCCGCGTGGCGTGCGGCCGATGAATCCCTGCTGCAGCAGGTAAGGCTCGACGATCTCCTCGAGCGCGTCGCGCGGTTCCGACAGCGCAGCCGCAAGCGTCTCGATGCCTACGGGGCCGCCTTCGTAGTTCTTCAGGATGCAACCGAGATAGCGATGGTCGAGAGCATCAAGCCCCTCGCTGTCAACCTCCAGCATCGTCAGCGCCCGGTCGGCAACTTCCGCGTTGATGACGACGGCCCCTTCGACCGCGGCAAAGTCGCGAACACGGCGCAGCAGGCGACCCGCGATGCGCGGAGTTCCGCGCGATCGCTTGGCGATTTCCCGGGCGCCGTCCGGCGACATCGCGGCGCCGAGAACACGCGCGCCGCGACCGACGACATGCTCGAGTTCGGCAACGGAATAGAAGTTCAGCCGGACAGGAATGCCGAACCGGTCGCGCAGTGGGTTCGTCAAAAGTCCCGCCCGCGTCGTCGCTCCGACCAGCGTGAATTTCGGCAAATCGATGCGAACCGACCGTGCGGCCGGTCCCTCACCGATCATCAGGTCGAGCTGGAAATCCTCCATTGCCGGATAGAGAATTTCTTCGACCGCCGGATTGAGGCGATGGATTTCATCGATGAAGAGCACATCTCGTTCTTCGAGGTTCGTGAGCAGGGCCGCCAGATCGCCCGCTTTCGAAATCACCGGTCCGGACGTGGCGCGGAACCCGACGCCAAGTTCCTTCGACAGGATCTGTGCCAACGTTGTCTTGCCGAGCCCCGGAGGCCCAGCGAAAAGGACATGGTCCAACGCGTCGCCGCGCCCGCGCGCCGCCGTGATGAAAATACGAAGATTGGCGCGCGCCTGCTCCTGCCCGACGAAATCATCGAGCGACTGCGGGCGGATCGTCGCCTCGAAGGCGTCCACATCCTTGCGCGCGCTGCTGACGAGCCGGTCGGTCATGGTTTGTTCGTGAGGCTATTCGGGAGACTCGTCAAGTCGCCGCCGGAAATCGGGGTGGGAAGCTCAGCTTTTTGGGGCGTCCCGCAGAATTCCGCCCATGATCAGCAGCGACCGCATGCCGATCGCGAGGAGGCCAGCCAGGAACGC
>CAYYDL010000670.1:0-3676 GCA_964470545.1 uncultured Hyphomicrobium sp.
CCCGCACTTTTGCAGCAGCGCGCGAAATTCGCTAAAGTTTGAAAATAACAAACTTATGAACCTTCGGCGGCAGCATGATGTGCATTTTTTTTCTTTGACGCAATGTTGATTTAGGTCAAATTCTCTCCAGAGGAGCTCTGAGAAAAGCCAAACTGGGTTGGGCCTCGCGATGACGACCTACGGACCCGATGACGCCGCGCCGGAAGCGTCGCTTGATCATCTTGCCGCGGTATTTCAGTCCGCTGTCGACGCAATCATTTCAATCGACGCATTGGGCATTATCAAAAGCGTCAACCCTGCCGCGGCGAAGTTATTCGGCTATACCAACACCGAGCTGATCGGGGCCAACGTCAGCTTGCTGATGCCCATCCCCGATTCAGTGCAGCATGACGGCTACATTCGGCAATACCGCCATACCGGACGGCGAAAGATCATCGGAATCGGCCGCGAAGTCTATGGGAAGCGACGGGATGGAACGACCTTCCCGATGCACTTATCTGTCAGCGAATATTCAATAGAAGGGAAAATGCATTTCGCTGGCATTGTGCGCGACCTTACCGACGAACGGCGGGCCCAAGCTGAGAGCGAGCGGCAGCAGATTCTGTTCGACGCCATCATCAAAGATATACCGCAAGCGCTTGTACTGGCCGATAATGGTCAGCGGATCTTTCTCGCAAATCCGGCGGTCAAATCGACGTTCGGTTACGATGAAACCGAACTCGTCGGGCGGCGATCGCACATCCTCTATGCCTCTGACGATGATTTCGAGCGCGTCCAGAATTTCGCGCCGTCAGGTGTGACATCAGCAGACCCGCTGATGATCAACTGTCTTCGCAAAGATGGCCAAGTTTTTCCGGCTGAGGTGGTAGCGACGTCGGTGACAGATCGTCAGGGCCGCACCCTTGGCAACATGCGATCGTTCCGAGACCTCACGAAACAAGTTGCACAGAGCGAAGCTCTTCACCGCTCACAGCGGCTCGATGCTCTTGGCCAGCTGACAGGGGGCGTGGCCCACGATTTCAATAACATTCTTACGATCGTTCTCGGCAACCTGGAGCAGGTCTTCGAATCCGGCGACCCAGAGCACAAAGATGACTTCAGCCGTCGCGCGATGGAAGCGGCGGAAATGGGTGCCCGGCTGACAAGACGGCTCCTGAGTTTCGCCCGGCAACGCAAACTCCAACCCATCGCTCTGCAGCTGAACGACCATATTGCCGGCATGGTCGAGATGCTCGAGCGCGCCCTGGGAGAGACCGTATCTCTCTCGACGGCATTCGAGCCGAAACTCTGGACCGTGTTCGTGGACCCCAGCGAAATAGAGAACGCTATCCTCAATCTCTCGGTCAATGCCCGCGACGCCATGAAGCATGGAGGGCGTGTAAATATCGAAACGGCCAACCTTCAGCTTTCGACGGATGACGTTCTCGAAGAATATGGTGTTCCAGCCGGAGACTATGTCCGGATTTCAGTCGCCGACAACGGGGCCGGCATGTCGGCGGATACGGTCAAGCGCGCATTCGAACCCTTCTTCACGACAAAAGGTTCCGGAAAGGGGACTGGTCTCGGGCTTTCGAGCATCCATGGATTTGTGAAGCAGTCAGGCGGCAATGCCACGATCTACAGCGAAGTCGGAAAGGGAACTATGGTCAATCTCTATCTGCCTCGCGTCCTTCTTGGATTGCAGTCTGAGACCACAAACAAAGCGGATCATCAAAGCACGGTTGAGAACCTTAAGGTTCTTGTGGTGGAGGACAATTACGATCTTCGCCAATTGGTCGTCGAACGCATCCGAAGACTGGGATACGCGGTCGATGAAGCCGATTCCGGCATGGCGGCACTTCAAAAGCTCGCGCTGGACCGCTTTGATATTCTTTTCAGCGATGTCGTCATGCCCGGAGGAATGAGCGGCTATGAACTCGGCTCGCGCGCCCGCGTGGCTAGTCCGGTAACCAGGATTCTGTTGACCTCAGGCTACGACGCCGAATTTGCCTCTGACCTGAATAATACCGATGACGAGTTCCGCGTCCTTCGGAAACCCTACAAGCAGGCGGAACTGGCACAAGCATTGCGCGAGTGCCTCTGATTCGATGTCCTACGCACGATCTTCCGTGTCTTTATCAGGCAGAGCTCGGCATTTCCCTTTTTACGATAAAAATCTGAACCATCTCGAGCGGTCGTGGTAGGTGCTCTTAGCAAATGCATTCCATTCCCTCGAGCATGGACTCAATAGGATCGGGATAAGAGTACCCCATGAATCTTCAGCCACTGGATACCAGGCCCGATGCACCGGCGCAGGAGCGCTCTGCTACAATCGAGACGCGCCATCTCGACTTCTTCTATGGCGGTACACAAGCGCTGAAGAATATCAACGTCTCGGTGAGTGACCGAAGCGTAACCGCATTTATCGGACCATCGGGATGCGGAAAGTCGACTTTACTTCGTGTCTTCAATCGTATGTACGATCTCTATCCCAATCAGCGCGCGACTGGCGAAGTCATATTCGACGGAAAGAACATCCTCGCAGGGGATACGGACCTTTACCTGCTGCGCGCTCGTGTCGGAATGGTCTTTCAAAAGCCGACGCCATTTCCGATGTCGATCTATGAGAATATTGCCTATGGATTGCGTCTCTTCGAGCGGCTTCCGAAAAGCGAGCTCGATGCTCGCGTGGAGGCATGCTTGCGGCAAGCGGCGCTCTGGGAAGAGGTGAAGGAGAAGCTTGCGTCCAGCGGCTTGAGCCTTTCGGGAGGACAGCAACAGCGGCTATGCATCGCGCGGACAATCGCCCTCAAACCGGAGGTGATTTTGTTCGACGAACCTTGCTCCGCCCTTGATCCGATCTCGACGGCGAAGATCGAGGAAATGATCGACGAACTTCGCGCTCAGTACACGATCGCAATCGTAACGCACAACATGCAACAGGCGGCACGCGTGTCCGACTATACGGCTTTTATGTACCTCGGGGAGTTGGTGGAGTTCGGCGCAACCCAGCAGATCTTTATGATGCCTCGGGATAAGCGGACGGAGAACTACGTAACGGGCCGTTTTGGATAAACCGTCGAGTGTCGATCAGGTCATCTCAAGCAATCACCCTTGCTTGTCCGCGCTAGCCAAATGTCCGGCCACGCTTGGGGAATTATCGCATCGATCCAACGCACAACGTCTGAACGGCGCTCAATCACTTCACACGTCAAAATTGAGTTGCATCAATGAAGGCTGTCGTGGCGAAGCAAGGATGCCCATTCTAGTTGGGAGTACATCCGATGTTGAACTCTACTGTTCTGCCGAAAGCTCCAGCACCCGGATTTGCAGCCCTGGCTTCGAATTGGAATGGATTCGAGCTTTGGGTTCCATTGCTTCGCGCCGACGAAGCGATCGTCCGTAGCTGGATTCAATTCATGCAGATCCGCTTCAAGAAAGATGCCGATCTGCTCCAGCGCCTCGTTTCCAATGCGTCTCCAGCGACCTCAGCGTCTATCTATATCGATTTCTGGCAGCAGGCTGTTCAGGACTATTCCGAAGAAGTCGCGAAGCTGAACAACGCGTTTTGGTCGACGGTTTCACCGACGGCGGAAGCACCATCATCCTGACAGGTGCAGTTCTGAAGCGGCGCCGCAATATTTGCTTCTACTCCCACTGGATTATTGAAAGGAAATTGCGATGAACGACACACAGC
>CAYYDL010000671.1:0-6065 GCA_964470545.1 uncultured Hyphomicrobium sp.
GTCGCCTCGACGAACGGCTTGAGGCCCGCGTCACCGGCATTCTTCGTAAAGGCGACCCACTGCCCGTTGAGCTTTGTCGGCTCATATTCGAAATGTCCATCTTTCGAACCGACGAGCGGGGCTCCGCTACAGAACGGTGCGCTCGACAGAAGATCAGGAGAAAAACCGACGCTGACGACGCCCGAAACACTGTTGGGAGGTGCTTGTGCCAGCGCCAGATACGCAACCGTCGCGGCGCGTCCGAGACCAAAAAAAACGGGCGATTCCCACGCGGGCATTTTCAGGTCGCGTTCCGATAAACGGACGAGATCCTCGATATCTCCGAAGAGCCGGATGCACTGACCTGCCTGCGATGGCGTCGAGAGGATGCTCCGGACGATCGCCCGATCGAGGACGGCAACGGCGGCACCTCGATTGACGAGTTGGTCCGCAATGGATTTGTACAAGCGTGAACCGCTATCTGGATCGGCGATCAGAACGACAAAGGCGCGCGGCTCCTTTCCCGGCCAATGCACGGGAACATCGCCGAACCGCTTCTGAGGCACGATCTTGATGCCAGCATGAGGGGTGAATGCGTACACGGCTAGGATGACGGCGCTCACGAACGCCGTACCAATGGCGAGGAACCGCGGGCTACCCAGATTTGGCATTTTCAAAGTCATTCCCGAAATCCATCAGATCTCGCGCGCCGGGCGCTCGCATTGATGAGAGAGGCAACATCGAAAAGCGTTTGCGGCAAACGCAGCCCATGCTCGTATGCAAGATACTTGGGCCGCCATTCCGGTTTGAATTTGCTTTTGAAGATCCGGACGCCTTCGAAGTGATAAAGCCTGTCGCCATAGCGAAAGAATAGGCTGGCGGCACGCGCCCATCGCGACGCGAGTCGATGTTCAGACAAACCCGAGAGCGGAGCCATGCCGAGATTGAACCATTTGTATCCATCGGCCTTCGCCTGCTCCAGGAGACGCAGGACGAGGTATTCCATCGTTCCTTCCGGCGCGTCAGGGACATGTCGCATCAAGTCGAGTGTGCAGGCGGATGCGGCCGCATTTCCCCAGAAGTTGGCAAACGCGACAAGGCGGCCATCGTGTCGAAGCACGGCAATGTCATGCCGCCTGAGATAATCTGGATTCCAGAAACCGAGCGAAAATCCCTTTTCGCGATGTCCGCGCTGCGCGAGCCACGCGTCGGAAACGCGCTTTAGTGCAGGAAAGAAGTCGTCGATCCTTGCAGCCGGTATGATCTCGAATGTGACATTCGCACGCTCGGCCCGGACTTTTGTCTGACGCAGGCGTTTGCCGGCTTTTCCTTCAAGCGTGAAGTTTTCGAGATCGACCCAGGCCTCCTCACCAAGCTTGATGAGCGAGAAGCCGGCATCGAGATAGACCGGAAGATGATCGGCCGTGATCTGGTAAAAGACGGGTGTTCCTCTTTGCTCGTCGGCGCTTTCCTTGAACCGCCAGACCAAGTCGATGAGATCGGCGCTTTCCTTGGCGATTGGATCACCCATGGCGATCCACGTCGAGCCGCGCACGCCATACATCACGAAGCCATGCCCGGTCTGCGAGAACAGGAAGCGTTTGTCGCCCGTGAATGCAAGTTCCGCCGTCACCTGTTCGGAGTGGCGCGCGATCTCGGCCGCGCGCTCGAGATCTGCGCGCGAAGCTTTGTGGCTCGCCTCTGGCGGCCGGTGAAGCATCTGATAGGTCGCGATGATCATGACGATGATCGCCGCGCCAAGGGTCGCACGCAGAAAGCGCGATGCATCCTGGTGATAAGCGAATTGCCACCAGAGAGAGTTGTCGTATGGGACGCCGCGATAGATTGCGAGACCAATGAGAATCGATGCGCCGATAGCGATGAATACGGCGAGAGTCGCGGGTGTCGAAAGCCGGCCGGCAAACACGCCGCCTTTCCGGTAGAACTCCCTGTGCCCGGCGATGAGAACGGTCGCCGCAATGAGGCACGCGAAAGCTTCCAGGAAATCGAGACCTTTGGTGACCGAGAACACGGCGCCGCTGAGCAGCAGGATGATGGCGAGCTGCCAAGCCGACCGCAGCCGGTGAGCAAGGCCATTTGCGATTATAAGGAGCATCGTTCCCACAAGGCTTGCGATGAAATGCGATGCTTCAACAAATGGGAGCGGCAGAACTTCTCTAAGAAGCCATGTGCGTTGGGCGGGAAGCGTACCGGAGATCAGCAAGAGCAATCCGCCGGAGAACGTCACGATTGCGGAGAGCGGCGGGATGATGGGTTCAAAGATCGCCGCGGAGGTGCTGCCATCCTGGTGCGCAACGACTTTCCGGCTTCGGATTTCATGAACGACGAGCATCGTCAGAGCCGCGATCACGGGTGCGATGTAGTAAATCATGCGGAAGAGGAGCAGAGATCCGACGAGCTCGCCGGTCGGGTGTTTTGCAACGCCAAGCAGGATGACGGCATCGAAGACGCCCAGTCCGCCGGGAACATGGCTGACGACCCCAAGCACCGTCGCCAGCGCAAACACGACGAAGAAACCTGGAACAGTGATGTGCAGATCGTGCGGAAGGAGCACCCAGAGCGCAGAGGCCGCCGCGATGACATCGACCATCCCGACAAGGATCGCCGCCACGGTGACGCCCGCACCGGGAAGGGGCAGGCGCCAATTTGCGACCTCGATCCGCAAGGGACGAATGGTAATCAATACGAGCCAGGCTGCTATGGCTGCCAGAATGAGAGTCCCGGCAAGACGGCACGAGGGGGCGCTCAATCCCACCAATGCAGCAACCAATTGCGGATCGAGCGCGAGGCAAATTCCGGCAATCGCAGCCAGTCCTGCCCAGAAGCTGAGCGCGCAAAGCATGACGATGCCGAGAATGCGATCGGTGTCGACGCCCCACGCCCGGTAGAGCCGCAGTCGGACAGCGCCTCCGGTCAGCACCCCGAAGCCGAACGTAAACGTGACGGCATGGCTTATAAAGGACGTGATCGCCGTAATGCGAAGCGGAACGCGTTCGGCGCCGACCACCTTCAGGGCAATGAGATCGTACCCGACAAGCGCAGCATAGGAGAGCACGGTAAAGAAGGCGGAAAGGCCGAGATCCGCGACCGGGAATGTCGTGATGGTCCCGCGAACCTGAGGCCACGAAATATCTTCAAGACTTCTGTAAAGGACTGTCGCGGCATAGGAGAATGCCGCAAGCGCAACGATGGCGCCGATAACGGACCAGTCGAATCGCTCGACTATCCCCGGTCCCGATGCGGTTGGCTGGGGAGCCTCATTCTGCTTCGCAGCCATTCCAAATACCGTCCAGAATTTCCGGTCACCGCCAGCGACGTTCCTGCTATCGCGGTATCAAAGCCAGTAGAACTTAGGCTTTGGTAATCTTCAAAGCTTTCCGGAATGCCCGAAAATCTGTTGACTGTTCAATGTCCTCCACTGTCATGCCGGACGCCCATCGAGCGGGGAACCGGCTCGTCAGCGTGGTCAGGAATCCGAACCTCACAGGGTCGACGAAAACTGAAGGTTTGAGCCGAGATTCGGTGAAGGATCAGGTTTCTGCAGCCTCGCGCCGGAAGGCTGGTTCTCCCCAACTCGACCATTGAGCCTATTGAGACGCCGCACCGCCACACGATATCATATCCGCTAGGGGGTGCTGAGTACGTTCGCAGGAAGCCGGGGAGACGGAATGCGGGGCCGAGGCTTTTTATCTCTGATCCTTTTTTCTGTGGTCGCGCTGATATTTTTCAGCACCTCAGACCCAGCCTGGTCAAAAAAACACCATTCCGTCCAGAAACCATCGGACCCAGATCCGTGCGCCGCTCCGAGAGCGTATGTCAGCGATCATATCAATCGGATAAAAGCTCTCCAGGCAACGCCGGATGGCGGAAACGCGTCGCTCTTCAACATGCTGGGGGGCCGGAGCGACGTCGACGAAAGGCGATCGGCTCAGATTTCGGAATTGCGTTATGATGCCGACGGCGTCAACGCCCTGCTGCAAGCGGGCGGCTGCAAAGCCTTCGATCTGGATCACGAATTGGCACCGGCCGGGAAATAAAAAAGAAGCCGCGCTGGCTAAATATTGATCCCAATCACAGATTCGGCTCACGCGACAACGCCCCGTAATACAACCCCATAACAAAATGTCATTCACGATCGTGTCACAAATGATCGGCGTGAGAGAGCTATTGCAATTCGATTCAGGCCTAGCCAATCTCGCAAGATAATTCCCGCTCATTTTCGTGTATGAAGTTTTTTGATTATGACCCTAAGCGCTTTCATCGCGCAGGACTTGCCGTGGCTTCTGGATCTGCTCTACGGCGCGGCTTTGGACGAAGAGCAGTGGCCCGTATTTCTTCAGGGCCTGACGAAGCCTTTTGATGGAGCGAATGGTGTGCTCCATTTTTTCGATATCGAGACTCAGACCACGCCCATTGCGTACACTTTCGGTCTCGAAGCCGATTATCTGGCAAGCTATCAGGAACATTTCGCGAATTGTAATCCCTATCCCGTTCAGACTTTCGAAAAGCTGCCCATCCTTCAGGTTCGACCCGCGATAGCTGTTTTGAGTAAAGAGGAAGCTCTGCGAACGGAGTTTTATAATGATTGGATGCGGCCCCAAGGCATCACGCCGGATCACTTGGGCTGCATGGCGTATAACGACGGTCAGACGATGGTGGTCTTGGCTGTTGCGCCGAGCGAGACGAATCTGGCCAGGAACGTCGAGCGCTATGCGCAGCAGCTGGAACTCCTTGCGCCACACCTAAAGCGCGCAGTCGCGTTATCGAAAGTCACGCGCCCGCCTCACGCGCGCGTCGCATTGCCGGCGGAGTTCGCCTGCGGCGCGATGCTTATTTCCGACAGCCGCGCCGTGAAATCGATCAATCTGCAAGCCGAAACGGTCTTGAGAGACGGGCGATTTCTAACAATTGATCCTCTTGGGAAACTACGCATGCGAGATCCCGACGGACAGGCGGCATTCATGGTGGCAGTCGATGCTGTGTTCCATCGCCAGGAGCCATTTGGCGGTCCCGTTCATTGTCGTCCGTCATTGGGCGATAGCGGGCTGTCGATCGTTGTGTTGCGGCTGCCTGTGGTCGATCCGCGCCGCGCCCTGGTCCTCCTCATCCCGAAGCCGACAGGTTCGGTCGATCTCACCGGCGCCCAGTTCACGTCAGCGGAGGCACGGTTAGCAAAAGCACTTCTTGCGGGACAAACGCTCTCCGACTTTTGTGATCAGGCGGGCATATCGATTAACACCGCCCGAAAGCAGCTCGCTGCGCTTTTCGCGAAGACCGGAACAAATCGCCAGGCAGCACTTGTCGCGTGGCTTTTACAACGAAAGGCTTAGCGGGCCCGAATTTGGCATATTTGGACCATGGCATCGGCTTAATCGCCATAGTAAAATTACGAGCATAAGCGCCGCAAATAGCATTTGGCGAAAAGATCGATACGCGCCGTTTTTTATTTCGAATGAGTCTTACGGACGGACTCGTCTGCTTTACTCGATGGAGCTTCCATGGCCACGGATCGACTGACCTTTTTAGAGCTGTGCCAGGCCGTTGAAGACGGTGTACAGGCAGATCTTTCAGATGCCGACCGCGAGCTTTTGATCGTCCTCCACAAGGCCCTGACCGGATTGAAGAGCGCCGTCGAAAGAGCGCTCCTTAATACGCCATTTGATAAGCATATCGCCAACTGAGTCGATGAAGGATTCATCTTAGGGGCATGCAGCGACGTCGCAATCGCAAGAATGAGCGCCAAGCTTCCCGTCGAAATGGAGAGACCAATTCACTCCGCTCCTTCGCGGCGTGAAAGGCACTCCTGGACGTTAAATTTAATGCCATCGATCATGCGAAATGGCCCCTGCGTGCAACTGGCGAGACTTCGCGCGAAGTTCAAACAGATGATGAGGGATCTTTCCCATCGATCAAGCGTCTCCCTTATGAGTTTCCCGCATGATGCAACGCAACGTCACCGGTGATAAGAAATCGGTCACGGCATGCTCAGGCTTGGTGCAATGGCGGTAAGCTCCAAAGCGAACGTTGAAATTCAGATGCCGAGCGAATACTTCGAATCATAGAGG